>JAYUUE010000313.1:0-3117 GCA_043754785.1 Polymorphobacter sp.
TTGATCGCCTTTCGCCTTCCTAATTTGTTCCGCGCCCTGTTCGCCGAAGGCGCGTTTGCAGCGGCGTTCGTGCCGATGTTCAACCGCCAGGTTGGCGCTGACAAGGGTGACATGGCCGGCGCCAAGCGTTTTGCCGAAGACGCGCTGGCGGTGCTGCTGCCGGTGTTGGTGATCTTCACCATCGCCATGGTCGTCGCCGCAGCCCCCATAGTTTGGGCGCTGACCGGTGGCTTCCCCGAATCGTCGCCGGAAAAATTCGCTTTGGCGGTGGATTTTACCAGGCTGACCTTTCCCTATCTGCTGCTCATCAGCCTGGTTTCGCTGATGGGCGGCATCCTCAATTCGATCGGGCGTTTCTGGGTCAACGCTGCGGCGCCGATTCTGCTCAACCTTGCACTTATTGCTGGGCTGCTGTTTTTTCGCGGCAGCACCGATGTCCATACGGCACGCGTGCAGGCGCTGTGTGTCTCCATCGCCGGCATCCTGCAGTTCCTGTGGTTGCTATGGTCGTGCCTTGCCGCGGATATTAAGCTGCGTCTCCGGCGCCCGCGCTTCGGCGCTCAGGTTCGGCAGCTGATGCGAATTGCGGCGCCAGCCGCCATTGGCGCCGGCGCTGTGCAGTTCAACTTGCTGGTGTCCACAGCGATTGCCGCGCGCTTCTTGCCCGAAGGCGCCATCAGTTTTCTTTATTACGCGGATCGGCTGAACCAGTTGCCGCTTGGCCTGATCGGCATCGGTGTCGGCACGGCGATGCTGCCAGCGCTGTCGCAGCAGCTCGGCTCGGGCGATGCAAGGGCTGCTGCCCACACGCAGAATCGCGCCATCGAACTGGTGCTGCTGCTCACTTTGCCGGCAGCGGCCGCACTCACGGTGTCCGCGCTGCCAATCATCCGTGCGCTGCTTGAACATGGGCGCTTCCTGCCAGCCGATACCATCGCCACCGCCAAGGCGGTGGCGGCTTTTTCACTCGGTCTGCCGGCTTATGTGCTGATCAAGGTGCTCACCCCCGGATTTTATGCGCGGCAGGATACCAAAATGCCGGTGCGAATTGCCATCGTATCGATGCTGGTCAATCTGGCCGGCAATCTTATCCTCGTCTGGCCATTCGGCCATGTAGGTATTGCGCTGGCGACGGCGGTGGCGGCCTGGGTCAATGCGGCTGCGCTATGGATTGTGCTGTATCGGCGCGGGCACTTCGAAGTCGACGCCCGGCTCCGCCGCGCGCTGCCGCGCCTGCTCACCGCCACTGTGGTGATGACCGCCGCGCTGTTCGGGCTGAACGCGCTGCTCGAACCGGTGGTTGGCGGCACGCTGCTGTCGCGCGCCGTCGCGCTCGGTGTCTTGCTTGGCGGTGGCGGTCTGGCCTACCTGCTTGCGGCGCGGGCGCTGCGCGTGTTCACGCTCGCCGAGTTCAAATCGCAGTTCAAAAGAGGCCCACGATGAGCCGTGTCTTTTCCGGCATCCAGCCGACCGGCAGCTTGCACCTTGGCAATTACCTCGGCGCGATCCGTAACTGGGTCGCGATGCAGGATAGCCATGAATGCATCTATTGCGTTGTCGATCTCCACGCCATCACCAACCGGCAGGATCCAGCGACGCTGCGTCAGGGCATTCGCGAAATGACGGCGGCGCTGTTGGCCAGTGGCATTGATCCGGCGCATTCGATTCTGTTTAACCAGAGTGCGGTCAGCGTCCATGCCGAACTGGCGTGGGTGTTGATGTGCACGGCGCGTGTCGGCTGGCTCGATCGCATGACCCAGTTCAAGGAAAAGGCCGGCAAGGACCGCGAGGGGCAAAGCGTCGGCTTTTACGCTTATCCGGCGCTGCAGGCCGCAGATATCCTCGCCTATAAGGCTACACATGTTCCGGTTGGCGACGACCAGAAGCAGCATCTTGAACTCGCTCGCGATGTTGCTGCAAAATTCAATAATGATTTCAAGGTCGCGCTTTTCCCGCTACCGGAACCTGTCATCACCGGGCCGGCAACGCGGGTGATGAGCCTGCGCGATGGCAGCGCCAAAATGTCGAAATCCGACCCCAGTGACGCCAGTCGCATCAACCTGACCGACGATGCCGACACCATCGCCCAGAAGATCAAGCGCGCCAAGACCGATGCACAACCGCTGCCCAGCGAAGCTGCCGGGCTGGCCGGACGTCCCGAGGCAGCGAATCTTGTCGGGTTGATGGCCGCTTTGACCCACACGACGGTCGCACAGGTGCTGGCCGATCATGGCGGGCAGGGCTTTGGCGCATTCAAGGCGGCGTTGGCCGATGTGATGGTCGCTGCGCTGGCGCCAATCACGGCGCGTTTCAACGAATTGCGCCGCGACACCTGCATGCTTGACGCCGTACTGGCCGGCGGGGCGACCCGTGCGCGGGCGATTGCCGGGCCGGTGCTGGCCGAAGTTCACCGAGCCGTTGGCTTTCAAGGCTGACAGGACCTGGCCGTCAAATGAAATCCATCGGGTTCACACTTGATACACTTGCGCCGCGTCATCTTCCCGCGCATCTCAATAGCATGTGCACAAAAGGGGTCGATTAATGACCAAATTCAGCCAATCGCCTGCGCGTCGGTCGTTGACGCGCCTAGTGCTGCCGCTCGCTGCAGCGACATTGTTTGCGGCATGCGCCCCGACATTCGAAGCGCGCGTGGCGCGCTTTTCGGCATTGCCGACACCGCCGGCCAAGACGTTTTACGTTGAACCCGCCAACCAAGCCTATGCCGGTGGGTTGGAGTTCGCGTCTTATGCGGGTCTCGTCAAGCAGCAGATGCTGGCCAATGGCTTTAGTGAAGTTGCCACGCTAGCCGCAGCGGATGTGACAGTCCTGCTCGATTATGTCGTTGGGCCACCGCGCCAGCGTATCGAGACACGCCCGGCAGTCAATGTCGGCTGGGGGGGTGGCTGGGGCAGTGCGGGTTGGGGTGGTGGCGGTTGGGGCTGGCATCCCTATTGGGGCCCCGGCTGGGGTGGATCGGTCTGGAGTGGCGGCTGGGGGGGTGGCTGGAACGGCGGTTGGAACCAGCAGGAAATCTATTCGGTGACCGAATTCAACACCGTCATGGCGGTGAAGATGGTGAGCACCACCGACAAGCGGGCATTGTTTGAAGGCCGCGCC
>JAYUUE010000314.1:0-3109 GCA_043754785.1 Polymorphobacter sp.
GGCAAGCCACCTGTCGGACAAATTGCGGCGCGCGCTGGTAGCGGCTGGCGCGTTGCCGATCCCCTGCAAAACAGACCCACAACAAGCTGGCGTGGGGGAAAGTGTGGGGAGGCGACACAACCGCAAATAAATTACACGTTTTTACATTACGTTAGACAAAAGGTTGGAAGGACTGCCGATCCGCCAAATGCCTGTTTCTGGCAATTCCCCGAAGCCCCAAAAATCGCAATTTACCTAGGGAGATAGCCTTTCCCTTGTTCCTGCTTGCCCCTTGCAAACCCCTGACAGCCGCGCGATAGTGTGGGGAAGGACGTGGGGAAAGCTTTCGGGATGGCAGAGACAAAACTTTCAGCAACAGGCCTGGCAAAGCTGCGCAAGGCTCCGGGCCGCTATGGCGACGGCGGCGGGCTGTTTCTGGAGGTCGGTGCCGGTGGCGCTGCATCATGGCTTGTCCGGATGCAGAAGGCCGGGAAGCGGCGCGACTTTGGGCTTGGCAGTCTCGACAAGGTGACGCTTGCCGATGCCCGGAAAGCGCGCGACGTGGTGCGAGGACAGTTTGAGGCGGGGCTGGACCCGGTTGTGGAGCGCAAGAAGGCCGATGGCGTCCCCACGTTCCGCGTCGCGGCGGCAACCGTCCACAAGGCGCAAAAGAAGGCCTGGAGCGAGGGCAAGCACCAAAGCCAATGGATCAGGACGCTCGAAACCTATGCCTTCCCGGTCATCGGTGACTTGCCCGTCAACAAGATTGACCGCCATGCGATCCTGGACGTGCTGTTGCCAATCTGGATCGACAAGAATGAAACCGCGCGTCGGGTGCGCCAGCGGATCGGCGCTGTGCTCGATTGGGCTTTCGTCAAAGGCTATCGGGAGACAGAGGCCCCCATGCGGGCGCTTGGCAAGGGCTTGCCGCGTGTGACGGCGGCGCGCGGGCATTTCGAAGCGATGCCCTTTGCCGATGTTGCGGGCTTTGTCGCACGGCTCCGCGCGGGCCATGACACCATGGGGCGGCTGGCGCTGGAGGCGCTGATATTGACGGCGGCGCGGAGTGGCGAGGTTCGCGGCGTGACGTGGGATGAATTGGACCTGGAGGCGGGGCTATGGTCGATCCCTGCGGCGCGAATGAAGCGCAAGAAGGCGCACGTCATTCCCCTGTCGCCAGCCGCCCTTGCGGTTTTCAAGCGGGCGCTGGCGCTGCGCACGGGTGACGCGGCGCTGGTGTTTTCGGGGCTGGTCAAGGGCAAGTCGATAAGCGATGCCATCATGGCAAAGGTGCTCAAGGTTATGGCCGTGACGGCAAAGCCGCATGGCTTTCGCTCCAGCTTCAAAGATTGGGCTGGTGAGGTCGCAGGCTTCCCGAATGAATTGTCAGAGGCGGCCCTGGCGCACGCTATCGGCAACAAGTCAGAGGCGGCATATCGCCGGGGCAATTTGCTGGAGCGGCGGCGCGCGATGATGGACGCATGGGCCGATTATTGCGACGGCGGGCGCGGCGTGGCGCTCCGGGTGGTGGCAGCGTGACGGAACCGAAACCGCTTTTGCCTAGAATGGCCACCGTCGAATTGCCCGCTCGGAATTCATTGGAAACAGAAATTCGCCAATTGTGCGAGATTCACGGCAAGGACGCGGTGAGGGACACAGCGGCGCGGCTGACAAAGGCTTGCGTTCGTGACAGGCTGCTGACTGCCGATTTTTGCCAATTGCGACCGTTCATAGAAACTGAGGCGCGGCTGTTTCTCGAACATAAGAAAAAGACCGCGCCTCAGAAAATCGCTGATGCCGTAATCGCGGAGTATCGCGGCCACAGCGCGAAGGCGGACCTTCGGCGAATATTCAGAAGGCTTGCGAGTCAGGAGTGGAAATTTCGGGTGTTGTTTTTGGCTTATGACATTGGAAAAACCGAATACCCCGTCATTTCTTTTGTCAAAGTCTGTCGTGCAGGCCTTTCGGTCCCCGCGATGGCAGCGTTAGCCAGAATGGAACTCGATAGCATCCGGGCCGATGCCGACAGGCTCTCGCGTCGGATTGGCGCGGTGCCGTTGACGATGACACGAAAACAACTGGCGGACGAAGCCAAGGTCGCAACGCTGGGCATGTTGGGAACGATCGCGAGCGGATTGCTGTCGCAGCCTGCGCCCAGTGTCACGAACGCGGCATTTCGTGACATGTCACCAACAGTCGAAAACAAGTCACAAGATCGGCAACCAAACTTGCGATAGATGGGTGCCCGGTAGCTCCAGCGCCCCGCTGGTGCCCCACCGGGAGACCCAAAACAATGGACGGCTTTTACACCATCGCGGAGTTTCTCCGCATCTATGCCATAGGGCGAACAACTTTTTATCGCGCCCTGAAAGACGAAGGCAGCAAGCTCCGCATCACCAAAATCGGACGCGCCAGCCGTATCGCCAAGACCGATGCAAAGGCCTGGGCCGATAGCCTCCCGACAACGGGAGGGCTGTCGTGATGATGGCAAGGTATCCGGTCGAAAGGGGGGGGGCCGTCCTACCGGTCCCCGCCCCCCAGATTGCCAGCTTGGTCGGCGCGGCGTTTCCTCAATACCCCTTCACCGGGATTCGCTCAACCGATTATGCGGCGCTGGTCATCGGCGCGCGGTGCAACCTGTCGCCAGCCGTGGCGCGCAAGGTGGTCGAATTGGTCGGGATCGGGGGTGACCTGTGAATCCCGCGCAAGACTGGTTTGCCGCGTCATCCAAAGCGAGCGAATTACAGCGCGCGGCGGTGGCACGGCTTGTCGGCACGGCTAACCGCTATGCCCTGTTGCCCTTTGCAGCGATGCGGACGGCGGCGGGCTGGCGGCTGGCAATGGCGCTCGAACCTCCGCCCTGTTTCGACGTGGAGGCCGTGCTCCAATGGCAACCTGATTGCGATATCGTCATGGTCGATCCCGACACCGGCAAGGCGGAATTGACCGGCGACGGCGGCGGCTGGATCGTCGGGGATATCCCCCATGCCGATGTGGTGGCGCTTTACACCAACGGGCTGTCATTCGTCCGCGCCTGGGCCGCACAGCGCGCCGCATGGCTTGACCTTCACAAGCGGGCCAACGTCCCCGGCTTGGCGCTCAGCGACCCGCAAAATCACGCCTTGCCCGG
>JAYUUE010000315.1:0-9285 GCA_043754785.1 Polymorphobacter sp.
GCGTGCCTTGGTGATGCCTGTCAGCGCATCGGCTTCACGCAGCACGTCATAAGCCTTGGCGACAACCTGTTCCCCCATCGGCGAAAATCGCACGACGCGTCGGCTGCGTTCGACAAGCTGGACGCCAAGCAGCGATTCAAGCTCGCGAAGGCCCGCCGAAAGCGTCGACTGAGTCACGAAACATGCATCAGCAGCATGGCCGAAGTGGCCATGAATATGCAGCGCGGTGAGATATTGCAGCTGTTTGAGCGTCGGCATGAAGGTCATGCCGACTTATCGACTGAGGCGATTAATAAGGTCAAGATAATCGATTGGATTTCTCTTCATGGTCGCGCGATGCCGGTATCGCGTTTCCGCAAAACCCCCATCCCGGAGCAAGATCATGGCCCTTACCGTTGGCGATACCGTCCCCTCGTTCGTCCTTCCCGTGCAACAGGGTGTCGCAGCCCTCCCTGGCGGCGAAACGCTCGACATCACCACTGCCTACCCTGGAAAGTGGAAAATCCTGTTTTATTGGCCAAAGGATTTCACCTTCGTCTGCCCGACCGAAATCATCGGTTATGGCGACCTGCTCGGTGATTTCTCGGATCGTGACGCGGTTCTTGTCGGCGCCTCGACTGACACCGATTTCGTCCACTACGCATGGCGCAAGTCCGACGATCGCCTTGCCGCGTGCGAATTTCCGTGGCTGGCCGACAATTCGAAGCATCTTGCCAACGCCCTCGGCATCATCGTCAAAGATGCCGGCGTCGCACTGCGCGCAACCTTCATCATCGATCCGGAAAACGTCATCCAGCATGTGACGATCAACGGCCTCAACGTTGGCCGCAACCCGGCCGAAACACTGCGCATTCTCGATGCGCTGCAAACCGACGAGCTGTGCCCGTGCAACTGGTCGGAAGGCCAGGAAACACTGCACCCGGCAGCATAACTTGATTGCCTCCCTCTCACGCGGGGGGGGGAGACTCGCGCGCAGCGCGGCGGGTGGGGGTCCCTTCCCGTGAGCTTCGTCGCGCCTCACAAGGACCTCCCATGACCTTCTCCGAACTCGCCAAAACCCTCCCTGATTACGCCAAGGACCAGCGCCTCAACGTCAGCAGCTTGCTGGCGGAACAACTGCTCACCGACCAGCAGAAATGGGGCACGCTCGTCGCCGTGGCGCATGCCTGCGCCTACAAGCCGGTCATCGACGCCATCGAAGCCGAAGCCGCCGACAAGCTGACCCCCGAAGCCATGACCGCTGCCAAGGCCGCCGCCTCGGTAATGGCGATGAACAACATCTACTATCGTTTCGTCCATCTGGCTTCACGGCCCGATTACAAGACCATGCCGGCCAAGCTGCGGATGAACGTCATCGGAGCCCCAGGCATCGACAAGGCGGATTTCGAATTGTTCAGCCTTGCCGTTTCGGCGATCAACGGCTGTGGCATGTGCATCGATGCGCACGACAAGGTCCTGGCGCAGCACAATGTCGGCGCCGACAAGATCCAGGCCAGCGTTCGCATCGCCGCCGTCGTCCACGCCGTGGCGCGGACGCTGCAGGCCGTCTGACCTGCACGGACGAAGTGGCGCCGTGCAGGAACACCTGTCCAAAGTCGGCTGGCATAACATTTGAAAGCGGGATAAAGCGGCCTACACAAGCGGCGGCCTGAACGACTTGCCGCAGGAGACGACCCATGGGACTCATGGCCTTTCTCGATTCGATCAAGTCGCGCGACCCGGCGCCGCGTTCACGGTGGGAGATATTGACCTACCCGGGCGTCTGGGCGCTGGGTTTGCACCGCATTGCCCATGCCCTGTTCAACGCCAAACTGTTTCTGGTTGCACGCATGGTCAACCATGTTTCGCGCTTTTTGACTGCCATCGATATTCATCCCGGCGCCAAAATCGGCCGCAACTTCTTCATCGATCATGGCTTTGTCGTCATCGGCGAAACGGCTGAAATCGGCGATGATGTTACAATCTACCAATGCGTAACGCTCGGCGGCACCGATCCCGCCGGTGGCATTGCCGGCAAGCGGCATCCAACACTGTCCGATGGCGTCATCATCGGCTCGGGTGCCCAGGTACTCGGCCCGATCAGCGTTGGCAAAAGGGCCCGTGTCGGCGCCAACGCCGTCGTCACCCGCGATGTCCCCGAAGGCGCGACGATGGTCGGCATTCCCGCCCGCGCGGTGCCGGTCGATGCCGGCGACTATGCCAAGCCGTTCATGCCCTATGGCACGCCCTGCTCGCAAAAATTCGATCCGGAAACGCAGAAGTTCGAGCTTTTGCGGTGCGAAGTCGACACGCTGCGGGCGCGGCTGAATGCACTGATCGAGTCGACCCCGGCCGATGAGCAGCAACGTTCGGCGTGAGGTAGCGCCGGCGTTGGAGACGTTATCGCCCCTGCCGCGGCCGCAACCGCAGGTCGCCTTCAACCGGCTCGAGCTCGATCGCATTCTCTCGCTTTATGGCCGCATGGTCGCCGCCGGCCATTGGCGTGACTATGCGCTTGACCTCGGCACGAAAACCGCCAGCTTTTCCGCATTTCGCCGTACCGCCGAAAACCCCGAAATCCGCATCGTCAAGGATCCCGGGCTGCGGTTGAAGCAGGGCGAATGGGCGCTTTACGGCGAAGGCGGCATTGTGCTTAAGCGCGGCCATGACCTTGCCGGCGTGCTGGCACCGATCGAACGACGATTGCTCAAACTGGTCGAAGCCTGAATTTCAGACCGTCATGCGCGCTGACAGCATCCGCCTCGTCAAGTTTGTCGAGCAATTCTGGCTCAGCGTCCGCCGCCAAGCGCCACGGCACCCTGCGCCGACCCGGTATCGGGCACCAATTCCCCCGTCCGGTCGCTGATTTCGGCAAAGCGAGCTGCCACGGTTTCAGCGCTCATGTCCTCGGGCTTGACATGAATGCCTTGTGTCAACGTCACATAGCTCCGTTCGAACCCGCCGCCGCCAGCGTTGATAACGGCGTTGGTCGGCGCGTCGTCCGACACCAGGAACACCGCCGCCGGCACGACAGTCTCCGGCCCCATCCGCGCCAGCAGTTCGGGCGGCATCAGGTCTTCGGTCATCCGCGTCGCCGCCAGCGGCGCAATGGTGTTGACCTTGATATTGTATTTGGCGCCTTCGATGCCGAGCGTCTTCATCAACCCGACAAGGCCCAGCTTGGCCGCGCCATAGTTCGCCTGGCCGAAATTGCCGTAGAGCCCGGTTGACGACGTCGTCATCAAAATGCGGCCGAATGCTTGTTCACGCATGATTTCCCACACCGCCTTGGTGCAGATCACGCTGCCCATCAGATGCACATCGAGCACCAGTCGAAAGTCTTCATGGCTCATTTTGACGAAGGTCTTGTCACGCAAGATGCCGGCGTTATTGATCAATATGTCGATGCGGCCCCAGCGTTCCTTGACGACGGCGACCATCTTTTCCACCGCCGCCGCATCCGTGACGCTGGCGCCATTGGCCATCGCCTCGCCGCCGGCTGCGGTAATTTCGTCAACGACAGCCTGCGCCGCCGACAGCGAACTGCCCGACCCGTCGCGCGCGCCGCCCAAATCGTTGACGACAACCTTGGCACCGCGCCGCGCCAGATCGAGCGCGTAAGCCCGGCCCAGGCCGCCCCCCGCGCCCGTGACGATGGCAACCCGATTGTCGAAACGCAGCGTCATGCAAGTCTTGCCCCAGCTATATGTCGTGGAGCGCTTTAGCCGACGGGCACGTCAACGGGAAGGGCCTTCGCGCGCGCCCGCGCCGATCAGGCGCGCACGAGGGATGGTTCCGGATCAAGCGAGTAGCCGGCCGAGCGCACAGTGCGGATGACGTCGGGCAGGTGTTCACCCGAATCGGTGCTGTTCACCGCCTTGCGCAGCCGGCGGATATGGACATCGACGGTGCGCTGCTCGACATAGACATCCCGCCCCCACACGGCATCGAGCAGTTGCTCGCGGCTGAACACCCGGCTCGGATGTTCCAGGAAATGCCGCAGCAGACGAAATTCGGTCGGCCCCAATTGCACGGTGCGACCATCGCGGACTACGCGGTGCGCCGATGTGTCCATGACGATGCCGGCATGCTCCAGATTGCCGCCCGAAAGCGCCGGGCGCAAGCGCCGCAGCAAGGCGCGCAGCCGCGCCACCAGTTCACGCGGGCTGAACGGCTTGGTGATGTAATCATCGGCGCCGGTTTCCAGCCCGCGGATGCGGTCGGCTTCTTCCGCCCGCGCCGTCAGCATGACGATCGGCAGATTGGCCGTCGCCGGCGCCCGGCGCAGGCGCCGGCAAACCTCGATGCCGGACAGATTGGCGATCATCCAGTCGAGGATGACGAGATCGGGCTTTTCCTCCTGCGCCAGCACCAGTGCTTCCTCGCCGTCGCCGGTCAGGATGACGTCAAAGCCCTCGCGTTCAAGATTGTAGCGGACCAGCTCCACAAGGCTGGCATCGTCTTCGACGAGAAGGATTTTCGGACGCATTTCAGTCTCCAACAGGCCAGTCTGTGCGGGCAAAGGTCGATGTGTCGTCGGTCTTGGGTCGGTCGACAATGTGTTCGCCAGTCACGGCGAAATACACCATCTCGCCGACCGAGGTCGCGTGATCGCCGATGCGTTCAAGGTTCTTGGCGACGAACAGCAGATGCGTCGATGGCGTGATGTAGTGCGGGTTTTCCATCATGAAGGTCAGCAACGAACGGAACAGGCTGTTATAGAAATCGTCGACCTGCTGGTCACGGTCGCAAACCGCCCGCGCCAATTCGGTATCACGATCGACAAAGGCATCGAGCACGTCGCGGATCATGCCGATTACCGCCCGCGCCATTTCCGGCACAATCACCACCGGCTCGATCGGCGGTGCCATCGCCAAGGCCGAAGCGCGCTTGGCGATATTCTTGGCATAGTCACCGATGCGCTCCAGCACGCCGGCGATCTTGAGCGCAGCGACAATCTCGCGCAGATCCCCGGCGAGTGGTGCGCGCAGCGCGATGATGCGCACCGCCAGTGCCTCGGCTTCGGTCTCCAGCGCGTCGATACGCTTGTCATCGGCAACGACCTGGCGCGCCGCCTCGGTGTTGCGCGACACCAAAGCCTCGACCGCGGCGCTGATCTGGACTTCGCACAGCCCGCCCATGCGGGTGATGATCGACCGCAGCTGGGCGATATCGTCGTCGAAGGACTTGACGGTGTGGGCAGTGGTGTCGGCCATTTGCGTTTTCCTCAGCCGTAACGGCCAGTGATATAGTCTTTGGTGCGGGTCTGGACGGGATTGGTGAAAATCGTCGAAGTGTCGCCATATTCGACCATGGTGCCGAGATGAAAGAACGCGGTTTTCTGGGATACCCGCGCCGCCTGTTGCATGTTGTGCGTCACGATGACGATGGCGTAGCGCCCGCGCAGATCGTCGATCAGCTCCTCGATCTTTGCCGTCGCGATCGGATCGAGCGCCGAGCACGGCTCGTCCATCAGGATGACCTCGGGATCGACGGCAATGGCGCGCGCGATGCACAGGCGCTGCTGCTGGCCCCCCGACATCGCCGTGCCGCTTTCGCTCAGCCGGTCCTTGACCTCGTCCCACAGCCCGGCGCGTCTGAGCGCGCTTTCGACGATGACGTCGAAGTCCGCCTTGCTGCGTGCCAGGCCATGGATTCGCGGGCCATAGGCAATGTTTTCATAGATCGACTTGGGAAACGGATTGGGCTTTTGAAAGACCATGCCGACCCGGGCGCGCAGCTGCACCACATCCATGTCCGGCGCGTAAATGTCGTGCCCGTCGAGTTCGATCCGGCCTTCCACCCGGGCGCTGGCGACGGTGTCATTCATCCGGTTGAAACAGCGCAGGAATGTCGATTTCCCACACCCCGACGGCCCGATGAAAGCGGTGACATTTTCGCGGCTGACATCGATCGAGACGTTCTTCAACGCCTGCTTGGGGCCATAGAAGACACTGACGTCGCGCGCCGTCATCTTGGTGGTCAGGGTCGGCGCCACATCGGCGTTGTGACCAATTGATACGGGAGCATCGATCACCAGCGCCTCTCAAATCTGTTGCGAACATAAATGGCGACGCTGTTGAGCAGCAACAAGATCAGCAGCAGCACGATGATTGCCGCCGAGGTCTTTTCGACAAAGCCGCGTTGCACATCGTCGGACCACAGGAACACCTGCACCGGCAACACCGTGGCGGGCGAACTGAACCCCAGCGGCGTGTCGGTGACGAACGCCCGCATTCCGATGAGCAGCAACGGCGCGGTTTCGCCCAGCGCCCGCGCCACGCCGATGATGGTGCCGGTCATGATCCCCGGCAGCCCGAGCGGCAACACATGCTGGAACACCACCTGGATCGGCGAGGCGCCGATGCCCAGCGCCGCATCGCGGATGCTCGGCGGCACCGCCTTGATCGCGACCCGCGCCGAAATGACGATCACCGGCAGCGTCATCAGCGCCAACGTCAGCCCGCCGACCAGCGGCGACGACCGCGGCATGTTGAACACATTGAGAAATACCGCCAGCCCGAGCAGCCCGAAGATGATCGATGGCACCGCCGCCAGATTGTTGATCGACACTTCGATAAGGTCGGTCCACCGATTCTTCGGCGCGAACTCCTCAAGATAGATCGCCGCCAGAACGCCGATGGGGAACGCCAGCCCGATGGTCACCGCCAGGGTCAGCAATGATCCCAGCGCCGCGCCCCAGATCCCGGCGAGCTCGGGGTTGGTCGAATCGGCGGTCGTTGTGAAGATCGTGTTGAACGTCGTACGCAGCCGGCCCTGCGTGTCGAGCGCCCGCCACACGGCGATGTCCTTGTCACTGACCCCGCGCGAGATTTCGGGTGCTTCCAGATCGAACTTGCCCTTGGCGAGCAGGTCGATGCTGCTTTTCACCGGCACCCAGACCGACCGCGTCGTGCCCAGGATCGCCGGGTCGGCTTCGACGGCCGTGCGAAGGTCAAGCCAGGCGCCTTCGCTGATGACGCCCGCCCCGCTGCCAAGCTGCGGCGCCGACCGCAGCATCAGATCCGAAAAATTGCCGCGGCGAATGGCGGCCAGTCCGTCCGGCCCCCGCACGGCCGCCGCATCGATGCCGAGCGCCGCCGGATCGAAATTGACCTCCAGCCGCACTTCGCTGTGGCGAAAGCCCGAGGCGCCATCGCGGATGATCGTGTAAAGCAGGAACGCCAGAAAAAACGCCGCAAGGCTGAGCGCCCCCAGGCCCATCAGCTTGAACAACCGTTCCGAACGATAGCGCGCCGCGATCCGCCCGCGCATTTCGGCGGTGTTCCAGTCGGTCGGCGGCTTGGCCGAGGGCGGTTGACGATCGGTCATCACTCATAGGCCTCGCGGTATTTCTTGACGACGGCGAGCGCATAGATGTTGAGCAGCAGCGTGATGACGAACAGCGCCAGCCCGAGCGCGAATGCCGATAGCGTTTTCGGCGAATCAAACTCCTGATCGCCGGTCAGCAACGCGACGATCTGCGCGGTCACGGTGGTGACGCTCGAAAACGGATTGAGTGTCAAATTGGCCGCCAGCCCGGCCGCCATAACGACGATCATTGTTTCGCCGATCGCCCGGCTCACCGCCAGCAAGACGCCGCCGACGATCCCGGGCAGCGCCGCCGGCACCAGCACCCGCTTGACGGTTTCCGATTTGGTCGCTCCCATCGCCAGGCTGCCGTCGCGCATCGATTGCGGCACCGCCGCCAGCGCATCATCGGCCATCGACGATACGAACGGGATGATCATGATGCCCATCACCAGCCCGGCCGCCAGCGCGCTTTCGGCAGAGGCATCGGTATAGCCCATGCGCACTGCAAAATCACGCACCGCCGGCGCCACTGTCAGCGCGGCAAAAAACCCGTAGACCACCGTCGGCACCCCGGCGAGCAGCTCGAGCATCGGCTTCAGATAGCGCCGCACCGCCGGATCGGCATATTGGGTCAGGTAAATCGCCGCCATCAGCCCCAGCGGAATGGCGACGATCATGGCGATGATCGCGCCGATGAAGATCGTCCCCCAGAATAGCGGCACCGCGCCGAACGCCCCGGTTGAGCCCACCTGATCGGCGCGGATCGCGGTCTGCGGCGACCAATGCGTGCCGAACAGAAACTCGATCGGCGACACCTGCCGGAAAAACCGCAGCGATTCGAATACCAGCGAGAGGACGATGCCCAGCGTCGTCAGGATCGCCACAAGCGACGCGGTGATCAACAGCCATTTGACCAGCCGCTCGACGCGGTTGCGCGCCCGAAAATCCGGCCGCAACCGCGAAAACCCCCACAATGCCCCGAACGCAAACAGCGTCACCGCCAGCGCCCCGACGATCAAATTATAGTTGCTGCGCGTCGCCAGATAAACGGGTGCCGCCGTTGCCGCCGCCGGGTTGAATGCCGCCGCAATATCCCCGCTCGCCAGCCCGCGCACCTCGTTCATGAACGCCGCCGTATCCAGCGGCGTCGCCGGCCGCTGTGCCGCCGACACCGCCGACAGCACGCGCGATTGCACTACGCCATCCCCGGCAATGCCCCAGATCGCCAGCAGCAGCAGCGCCGGCGCCAGCGCCGCCACGGCGACGAACACGCCGTGATAAAGTGGCAGCGAATGCACGGCACCGATGCGTCCGCCGCTGCCGACAAAGCCAGCAGCCCTGGCGCGCGCCACCAGATAGGCGCCGCCACCGAGCACCAGCACGATGACCAGGATCAGCGACAGCGTCATTTCAACACCGCTGGATCGAACAATTTCAGATCACGCGCCGCCGCTGCATTGGCGGCCCGCACATCGGCGGGCGATGCCACCAGACCGCGCCGCGACAGATAGCCATCGGGGCCCCAGGTCGCCTCCTTGGTGAACTCACCCAGAAACTCCGCCATGCCGCGAACAGCGCGCACATGCTGCGCTTTCACATAGAAATACAGCGCCCGCGACGCCGGAAACTTGAAGCTGGAAATATTCTCATAGGTCGCGTCGATGCCGTTGATCGGCACGTCCTTCACCCGGTCGCGATTTTCCTCGAGGAAGGAAAAGCCGAAAACCCCCAAGGAATTGGGGTTGGCGTTAAGCTTCTGGACGATCAGATTGTCATTCTCTCCGCCTTCGACATAGGGACCGTCCTCGCGCACCCGGCTACAGATCGTCTTGAACTTCGCCTCATCGGACTTTTTCAGCGCCAGCATCGCCGGCTCGCTCTCGCAGCCCTTGGTCATGTACAGCTCGTTGAAGCTGTCGCGCGTCCCCGATGTCGGCGGCGGCCCGATGATTTCGATCTTGATCGCCGGCAGCGCCGGATTGACGTCGGCCC
>JAYUUE010000316.1:0-3098 GCA_043754785.1 Polymorphobacter sp.
AAGGCAATGCCGGCGACGCCGGGGGTGACGGCGAGGGTGGCTTGCGCATCGGGGCCAAGGCCTCCGGCTTCGGCGCCTTCAAGGTGGAGATAGACGTCCGACGGCAGTACTGCCGTCAGCCATTCTTCGACCGAACCGCGAAAGCTGGTGACCATGACCGCCATCGCCACCATCAGGCTGGTCGACGCGACAATGCCGCACAGCGCGACCGCAGCTTGTTCAGGGGCGCCCCAGAGCCGTTTCACCGCGAGATCGGCGGCGGCGGGCAGGCTATGCAAGCGTTGCAGCGGCGTGAGCAACGCGCGTGCAAGCGCCGGCATGACAGCAATGCCGCCAGCCAAAATAAGCGCCATCGCGGCGTAACCGAGCAGCGGCAGCCCCCACAGCGGCGGTGCGAGCGCGGCGAGGCCGCCGAGGATGATGAGGATGAGGCCGGGTGCGGCGCGTGGGCGGTGGCGCGGATCGGTGAGGTCGCCGGCGCTTTTGAGCGCGATCGCGGGCTGGGCGCGGCCAGCGGCGATGGCGGGGACGATGCTGCTGGCGATTGCCACCGCGATGCCGATGGCGGCGAAGATGAGCGCGGCAAGGGGTTCGAAGCCGAGGTGGGGGACGCGGCCGCGGAAGATGCTGCCGCCGAGATCACCGCCGAAGCGGGTGACAGCGAGGTCGGCGAGGGCGTGGCCGAGCCCAATACCGCCGGCGGCGCCGAGGATGCCGATCAGCGCGCCTTCGGTGATGAGCTGGTTGATGAGGGCGCGGCGCTGCAAACCGAGGACGCGGAGCAGGGCGAACTGCGGGCGGCGGCGCGCCACCGCCAGCGATTGCGCCGAATAGACGAGGAAACCGCCGGTCAAAAGCGCGACCATGGCGAGCATTTCGAGGTTGACGCGATAGGCGCGCGACAGGGCGTCGCTGCGTTCGCCGGCGGTGTCGGGGGTGGTGAGTTCGGCATCGGGGGGCAGGATGGCAGCGATGCGGGCGGTGATCGCGGCACGATCGGCCCCCGGTGCGAGTTTCAGATCGATGCGTTGCAGGCGGCCGAGCTGGTGGAAGCGCCACTGTGCGTCGGCGATATCGACGACGGCGACGGCCTGGGTGTCGCCTGCCCCCGGCAGGGTCCCCGCAATCGTGAAGCGGCGGCTGATGCCGGCGGCGGTGAGGGTGGTCGTGTCGCCGACATGCTTATGGAGCGATTCGAGTGCGGCGCGCGACAGGTGGATGGTGTCGGCGGTGAAATCGGGGGGTGCGATAAGGCTGGGGGTGACGGTGGCGGCGCGCAGCACGTCGAGACCGAGCAGGGTGATGCGCCGCCCGCGAAGCGGGTCAACGGGCGTGTTGCCGTGAGTCGGTTTGCCCTGGCCTGCGTCGCTGCGCGTCGGATCTGCCGCTGCGGGTCCGCTGGCGGTGAGTTCGACGACGGGGCTGGCAGCGGCGATGCCGACGAGGCGGACGATGGCCGGATACAAGTTTTCGTTGAAACCCGAGGGGGCGACGCTGTGGATTTGCAGGTCGGCGTTGCCGTTGACGGTGGTGATGGCGGTGGCAAAACTGTCGAGTGCGGCACGGTTGACGAGGTGGACGGCGAAGCCCAGCGCGACTCCGACGGCGATGGCGAGGGAGCCGATGAGGGCGCGGCCGGGGTGGGCGCGCCATTCGCCGGTAATTTGCCAGCGCATTTCGGTGGGGAAAAGTGCGTTCAAGAGTGGGAAATCAGGCCGGTTGCGCCAAGCGTCAGGGTGCGGTCGGCGGCGGCGGCGGCGCGGTCCGAGTGGGTGACGATGACGGTGCCGGCGCCTGAGCGCCGCGTTTCGGTGATGAACAATGCGAGTATCCGCGCGGCGGTTTCGGGGTCGAGGTTGCCGGTGGGTTCGTCGGCGAGGATGAGGGCGGGGCGGTGGATAAGCGCGCGGGCGATGGCGATGCGCTGCATTTCGCCGCCTGACAGTATCGCGGGAAAGTCGTTTTCGCGCCCCGCCAGGCCGACTTTGGCGAGCATTTCGGCGGCGCGGGCGAGGGCTTTGGCGGGTGCGGTGCGGGCCAACACGAGGGGCAGGGCGATGTTCTGTGCCAGGGTCAGGTGCGGCAGGATGTGAAACGCCTGGAAAACGAAGCCGACATGGTCGCGGCGCAGCAGCGTGCGGGCGTCGTCATCGAGCGCGGCGAGGCTGTGGCCGGCAATGGCGATGCTGCCGGCGTCGGTGAAATCGAGGCCGGCGATGAGGTTGAGCAAGGTCGATTTGCCGACACCCGACTCGCCCATGATGGCGACGACTTCGCCTGGCGCGACGGTCAGCGCCAGGTCGGTGAACAGCTGGCGGCCGCCGGGGACGGCTTTGCCGAGGCCGGTGACCGACAATATGGGTGGGGCTGACGCCATGAGCGGAGCCTTAGCCGAGGCGGGGGCGCTGCGCATCCCGGCTGCGGCAACGTGTATTGTGCCTGTTTTGCGTCAACTGCGGCAAATCTTGTCCGCTCCCTTCCGGTTCGCTGCGCAACACGCTACATGAAGCTAGCAACGCCATAGGAGACACTGCCATACCAACCCCCCCACGCCGCATGATGAACGCCCCGGCGCCGATGAACGGCCCGCGTTATGACGAATTCATCACCGTTCCCAAGGTCCGCGTCATCGACCAGGACGGGGAAAATCTGGGTGTGCTTTACACCAAGGAAGCCATTGCCACCGCACATGAAGTCGGCCTGAACCTGGTGGAAGTATCCCCCGGCGCCGATCCGCCGGTGTGCAAGATCCTGGATGTCGGCAAGTTCAAGTATGAAGCGCAGAAAAAGGCCGCCGCCGCGCGCAAGAACCAGAAGACGCAGGAGATCAAGGAGATCAAGATGCGTCCGAACATCGATGACCATGATTACGACACCAAGATGAAGGCGGTTCAACGCTTCATCGAGGAGGGCGACAAGGTCAAGCTGACGCTGCGCTTCCGCGGCCGCGAGCTTTCGCACGGTGAACTGGGACTGGTGCTGCTGGAGCGGGTGCGCGACGATTCGGCGGAATATGCCAAGGTCGAGCAGACGCCGAAGATGGAAGGCCGGCAGATGTTGATGGTGATCGCGCCTCGATGAGGCGCGGTGCGCAGCAA
>JAYUUE010000317.1:0-3068 GCA_043754785.1 Polymorphobacter sp.
CATGGGCGGCAACATCGGGCTGCCAATCCTGTCGCAGCAGCCGCTCTCCGAAAACGGCATCTACGTCCTCGAACTATCGTCGTATCAGCTCGACCTGACCTTCAGTCTCGATTGCGAAGTCGCCGTCCTGCTCAATATCACGCCGGACCATCTCGATCGCCACGGCAGCATGGCCAATTACGTTGCGGCCAAAGCCCGGCTGTTCGCCATGCAGTCCCCCGGTCGCACCGCTATCGTCGGTGCATCGGCGGAGGCCGATTTTGATGTGCTCGAAGGCACCGAAGACCCGGTCATCGTGTTCATCGAGGACGTCGAGCTCGGCGACCAGTCCGCGTGGCCGGCGCTGCAAGGCCCGCACAACCTTCAGAATGCCCGCGCCGCCGCCGCTGCCTGTTCCACACTCGGGCTGTCCGCCGCCGAAATTGCCGCCGGCCTCGCCAACTACCCCGGCCTGCCGCACCGGATGGAGCGGATCGCCGAAAAGGCCGGCGTGCTGTGGGTCAACGACAGCAAGGCGACCAACCCCGCTTCGACCGCCCCGGCGCTCGCGGCATACCCCAACACCCACTGGATCGTGGGGGGCAAGGCCAAAAGCGATGATCTGAGTGCGGTGCTGCCGTATCTGAACGACGTCCGCGCGGCCTATCTGATCGGCGAAGCAGCGCCCTTATTCGCGGGCATTCTCGCGCCGCTGCTGCCGGTCACCCGCTCCGGCACGTTGGCGCAGGCCGTCGCCGATGCCGCCGCCGCCGCCGTTCCGGGGGACACGGTCTTGCTGTCGCCGGCCTGCGCCAGTTTCGACCAGTTCCGTGATTTCGAAGCCCGCGGCGATGCCTTCCGCACCCTTGTGGAGGCGCTCTGATGGCATCCCGGCCCTGGGCTCCAGCCGCCACCGCCTTCTCGCGCGGCGACCAGACGCTGATCGGGCGCTGGTTCTGGACGGTGGACAAGCTGCTCGTCACTTTGGTCCTCGCCCTGATTGCCTGCGGCGTCATCGCCGTCGCTGCCGCCTCGCCGGCGGCGGCGCAGCGGCTTTCGGGCAGGGCTTTCCACTACGAGGATCTGTATTTCCTCAAACGCCAGATCTTCTGGGTGCTCGCCGGGCTGCCGCTGCTGTTCGGCGTTTCGATGCTGCCGATCGCCTGGGCCAAGCGCCTGTCGATCCTCGGCACGGTGGTGCTGCTCGGCTGTCTGATGCTGGTGCCGATCTTTGGCGCCGGCGCCAATGGCGCGCAGCGCTGGTTGCTGATCGGCGGCTTCCAGTTCCAGCCGTCGGAGTTTTTCAAGCCGCTGTTCGTCGTCACCACCGCCTGGCTGCTGGCGCTGCGTTTTGAAGACCGCAGCCTGCCGACGATGCAGCTCAGCTTCGGCTTGCTGCTCATTGTCGCGGCGCTGCTCATCCAGCAGCCCGATTTCGGCCAGACGGCGCTGATCATGGCGGTGTGGCTGGTCCAGGCGTTGCTTGCGGGCATGTCGATCTGGGTGCTCGTCGGGCTGGCCGTTGCCGGCACCATCGGCATCGGCGTGGCATATTTGACGGTCGATCACGTTACCTCGCGGATCGACAAGTTCCTCACCGGCG
Source organism: Polymorphobacter sp. (assembly GCA_043754785.1). Classification (GTDB taxonomy): domain Bacteria; phylum Pseudomonadota; class Alphaproteobacteria; order Sphingomonadales; family Sphingomonadaceae; genus Sandarakinorhabdus. Next base: position 1,583 of record JAYUUE010000317.1, read on the forward strand.
GCGGCGATACCTACCAGATCGACAAGGCGCTCGATTGCTTTCGCGCCGGCGGGTTGTTCGGCGTCGGGCCCGGCGAAGGCCAGATGAAGTTTCGCCTGCCCGAACCGCATACCGACTATATCTTTTCGGTGATCGGCGAGGAGTTCGGCATGATCGCCTGCCTGGTCATCGCCGGGCTGTATATCGCCATTGTCGTGCGGGTGTTCATCCTGCTGCTCGATGAGGACGAACCCTTTGTCTTCGTCGCGGCCGCCGGGCTGGCGACGCAATTCGGCCTGCAGGCGACGATCAACATGGCGGTGAACCTCAAACTGCTGCCATCGAAGGGCATGACCTTGCCGTTCATCAGCCATGGCGGCTCGTCGTTCCTGGCGCTGTGCATGGGCATGGGGCTGCTGCTGGCGCTGACCCGGCGCAACCCGTTCCGCAACGCCTCTCCCTATGCCGATCGGTGGCGAGCGTGATGCGCCCAGGGCCGAACTTGTATGTCCTCGCCGCCGGCGGCACTGGCGGCCATATGGTGCCGGCGCATGTGCTGGCGCTGGAATTGCGCGCGCGCGGAGCGGACGTGCATCTGGTCACCGACGCGCGGGGCTTGCGCTTTCCCGGTCTGTTCGAGGGTGTGCCGCGCACGGTTGTCGACAGCGGCTCGCCAGGCCGGTCCGGGTGGCGCACACTGCCATCGGTGGCGCTCAGCATCTGGCGCGGGCGCGGCGCGGCGCGGGCGCTGTTCCGCGACCTGCAACCCGCCGCCGTCATCGGCTTTGGCGGCTATCCCGCACTGCCGTCGCTAATGGCATCGCTGTCGCTGGGCATCCCCAGTCTGGTCCATGAACAAAATGCCGTGCTGGGGCGAGTCAACCGCTTCCTCAGCCCGCGTGTCGCGCGCATTGCCACCAGCTATGCGCGCGTGCGGCGGCTGGAGGATCGATGGGCACCGCGCACCGTGATGACCGGCAACCCGGTGCGTGCCGAAATCGTCGCCGCCCGCGCCGTGCCGTTCGATGCCGACGCGGCAGTGTTCCGCCTGCTGGTCACCGGCGGCAGTCAGGGTGCCGCTATCCTCAACACCATCGTCCCCGCCGCAGTCGCGATGCTCCCCCACAACCTCCGTGCCCGGCTAAGCGTCGTCCATCAGGGCCGTGATCAGGACGCCGACGCGGTGCGTACCACTTACTCTGCTGCCGGCATTGCCAATGAAGTTCGCGCCTATTTCGAGGATCTTCCCCGCGAAATCGCCGCCGCGCACATCGTCATCGCGCGCGCCGGCGCTTCGACCGTCGCCGAGCTTGCGGTCGCTGGCCGCCCGGCCATCCTCGTGCCGCTGCCGATCGCCACCGATGACCACCAAACCGACAATGCCCGCGCCCTGGCCGATGCCGGCGGGGCTGTCGTCATCCCCCAGCCGCAGTTCACCGCAGAACGGCTGGCCGCCGCCTTGACTGCATGGCTGGCGGACCCGAAAGTCCTTGGCCTTGCCGCCGCC
>JAYUUE010000318.1:0-9160 GCA_043754785.1 Polymorphobacter sp.
CATTGGCGTATCTGGCGAGCGTGCAGGGCATCGGCGCGTTGAAGCTCATTGCCTTGGCCGGTGGACTGGCGGCCTTGTCGGTGCTGGGGGATTTGTTCGAGAGCTGGTTGAAGCGCCGCGCCGGGGTCAAGGATTCGGGCAATATCCTGCCTGGTCATGGCGGCGTCATGGACCGGCTAGACGGGCTGGTGCCGGTGGCGGTCGCCGGGGCGGCGGTGTTTGCCATGACGGGCTGGGCCGGATGACGCGCAGCCTGACGATTTTGGGCGCGACGGGTTCGGTGGGGCAACAGGCGCTCGACCTGGTGGCGCGCAACCCAGGGCGCTGGCGCGTCGAGGCGTTGACCGCCAACAGCGATGTGGTGGGGCTGGCGAGCGCGGCGCGGGCGTGCGGGGCACGCTTTGCCGCAATTGCCGATGCCGGGCTTTATACGGATTTGCAGGCGGCGCTGGCCGGATCGGGGATCGAGGTTGCGGCCGGCCCGGCGGCGATTTGCGAGGCGGCGCGGCGGCCGGGCGATATCGTGCTGACCGCGATCGTCGGGGCGGCCGGGTTGGCACCGACACTGGCCGCGGTGGAGCGCGGCGCCGTGCTGGCCATCGCCAACAAGGAGACGTTGGTATGCGCGGGGCCGGTGGTAACGGCGGCGGCAACGGCGAGCGGGGCGCGGCTGTTGCCTGTCGACAGCGAGCATAATGCGATTTTCCAGGTGTTCGACCACGCGCAGGCGGACAGGGTGGCAAAGATCATCCTGACGTGCAGCGGCGGACCGTTTCGCACCAACAGCCGCGCCGAAATGGCGGGGGCGACGGTGGCACAGGCGTGCAAGCATCCGGTGTGGTCGATGGGCGCCAAGATTTCGGTCGATTCGGCGACGCTGATGAACAAGGGGCTTGAGCTGATCGAGGCGCATCATTTGTTTCCAGTGGGCGTCGATCGGCTCGATGTCATCGTCCACCCGCAATCGGTGGTGCATTCGATGGTCGAATATGTCGACGGGTCGGTGCTGGCGCAGCTCGGCACGCCGGACATGCGAATTCCCATCGCCTATGCCATGGCCTGGCCCGAGCGCATTGCCACGCCGGCGGCGCGGCTCGATCTTGCCGTCATCGGCAGGCTGGAGTTCGAAGCGCCCGATATGGTGCGGTTTCCGTGCCTGCAACTGGCATGGGATGCGTTGCACGCCGGGGGTTCGGCGCCCTGTATCCTCAATGCGGCGAACGAGATTGCAGTGGCGGCGTTCATCGCTGGGCAAGTTGGTTTCCTTGATATCGATGCGATAGTCGCTGCAACATTGGCGCGCATCGCCGCCGGCCCGGTCGGATCGCTTGGCGAAGTCGTGGCGATTGATGCCGAGGCACGGGCGGGGGCGCGGGACGAAGTGGCGCGCCGCGCCGCATAGCGATTGATTGGAGGGGTGAATGACTGATCTGCTGCCCCAACCGGGGATCATCTTCACGGTCGGCACCTATATCCTGATGGTTGCCGTGCTGGTGGTTGTGCATGAAGGCGGGCATTATCTCGCCGGGCGGCTGCTCGGGGTGCGGGTCGATGCCTTTGCCTTTGGCTTCGGCCGCGAATTGTTTGGCTGGAACGATCGCCGCGGCACGCGCTGGCGGGTCAACGCCGTGCCGCTCGGTGGGTATGTGAAGTTCACCGGCGACATGAACGCCGCCAGCCAGCCCGATCCGGCGCTCGCCGCGCTGCCGGCCGCCGAGCGCGCCGATCTGTTCCTGTTCAAACCGTTGTGGCAGCGCGCCATCATCGTGGCGGCAGGGCCGATCATCAATTTCGTTTTTGCCATCCTGATTTTGGCTGGGGTCTATATGGTGCTGGGCCACCCCTCGACACCGCCGGTGGTCTCAGCCGTGATGGCCGACGGGCCGGCGGCGAAGGCCGGCATCATCCCCGGTGATCGCATTACGGCAATCGATGGCAGCAGCGTCACGCGGTTCGAGGATATCGCCAATGCGGCGATGACAAGCGCGGGTGCGCCGATGACGGTGGCATTCGAACGCGGGGGCGTGGAACGCATCCTGACTATCACCCCCAAGATCGTTCAAAGCATTGACCGTTTCGGCGGGGTGGTGCGCCATGGCCGGCTCGGCATCGCCCGCAGTGGCGCGCAGGTTGTCGAAAGCGTCGGACCGGTGACGGCGTTGGGCTATGGCATCGCCGACACCTGGGGCATCACCGCCTCGATCGCCGGCACGCTGCGCCAGATCGTGATGGGCGAACGCAGCCTCGATGAACTCGGCGGGCCGATCAAGACGGGACAGATGACCGGGCAGCAGGCGTCGCTGGGCGTGTTGTCGTTCATCGTCTTCATGGCGTTCTTTTCGATAAACCTCGGCTTCATCAATCTCATCCCCATCCCGATGCTGGACGGCGGCCATCTTCTCCTCTACGCGGTCGAAGCCGTTCGGCGGCAACCCATTGGCGCCAAGGTTCAGGAGTGGGCGTTCATGTCGGGGTTTGCCGCCATCATGTCGTTGATGGTGGTGCTGACATGGAATGACCTTGGCGGTTTCGGGATGTGGGCGAGGGTGGCAGCCTGGCTCAGCTGATGGGATGGGTCTAGTCGGGTGGCAGTGAGGACGAACTTTCGCGTGAATACCAGTTTCGGGCAGCAGCGTACGCAACGCCTGATTTCCATCTTGCTGATTTCGACCATGCTGGCAGGTCCGGCGCTGGCGCAGCGGCAGCGGCGCGGCGACGATGCACCGCCACCGCCGCCGCCGATTCCCACCGAGGCACCGGTGGTCGAAGCACCGCTAGTCAGCGGTCCGGCTGCGACCTCGGGCGTGGTGCGCGCTGTCATCGTGCGCGGCACCGAGCGGCTGGAGCCCGAAACGGTGCGGTCGTATATCAATCTGAGCATTGGTGATCGTTATGATCGGGATCGGCTCGACCAGGCGGTCAAGGCGCTTTACGCCTCCGAACTGTTCGCCGATGCGACGATCCGCGATGACGGTGGCACGCTGATAATCGAGGTGAAGGAAAATCCGGTGATCAACCGGATCGTCATCGAAGGCGCAAAGCGGGTAAAGGAAGACAAGATTCGCGAGGAAATCCGTCTCGCGCCCCGGCAGATTTTCACCCGGTCGAAGGCGCGTGCCGATGTCGGGCGAATCCTGGAGCTTTACCGGCGGTCGGGGCGCTTTGCCGCGTCGATCGAGCCGAAGATCATCCAGCTCGAACAGAACCGCGTCGATGTGGTGTTCGAAATTCAGGAGGGCTCGAAGTCCAAGGTCCGCCAGATCAACATTCTGGGCAACGAGAAGTTTTCGGAAAAGGAAATCCGCGCGTCGATGGCAACGAAACAGGCGCGGGCCTGGCGGTTCATGACCTCAAACGACACCTATGACCCCGATCGCCTGGCGTATGACGCGCAAAAACTGCGGCAGTTTTATTTGACGCAGGGCTATGCCGATTTCCGCGTCGTTTCGACAGTGGCGGAGCTGACGCCCGACAAGAAAGACTTCATCGTCACTTACGTGCTCGATGAGGGCGAACGCTACAAATTCGGCAAGGTCGAGCTCGACAGCCAGATCCGCGATATCAAGCCCAAGGAATTCACCTCGCTGATCCGGCTGAAGGCGGGAGACTGGTACAATGCCCAGAAGATCGAGGACACGGTCGAGGGGTTGACCGAAACCGCCGGGCTGCTCGGCTATGCCTTTGCCGATGTGCGGCCGCAATTCGACCGCGACAAGGAAAAGCACGAGATGAACGTGACCTTCCAGATCGGGGAGGCACCGCGCGTCTATGTCGAGCGCATCCAGATTAATGGTAATACGACGACGCTTGATACCGTCATCCGCCGCGAATTCCGGCTGGCGGAAGGTGACGCCTTCAATTCGATCAAAGTGCGGCGCACCAGCGACCGTTTGAAGGGCTTGGGCTATTTTCAGGAAAAGCTGGAAATCGAGCAAAAGCCCGGCAGTTCGCCCGACAAGGTCATTCTTGAGGCCAATGTGCAGGAAAAGCCGACCGGCGAATTGCAGGTTTCGGCGGGGTATTCGAGCATCGAACGCTTCATCCTGTCGCTTTCGATTCGTCAGCGCAACTTCCGCGGCAAGGGCCAGGAGTTGCGGGCCTCTGCCAATCTGTCGAGCTATTCCAAGTCGATCGAGGCCGGATTTACCGAGCCCTATCTGTTCGGCCGCAACCTAGCGCTGGGCTTCGACGTGTTCCGGCGCGATTTCCGCTCGTTCCGCTTCACCAGCAACAATACCCGCGACACGACCTATACCCAGGTTTCGACCGGCTTCCAGATTCGCACCGGCTTTTCGATCACCGAATTCTGGGCGGCGTCGCTGCGCTATGGCTTGAGCTTTGAGGAAATTGCGCTCGACCAGGCGGTTTTCTATACGCCCGATCCGATCACCGGTGTGTTGACCTGCGATCCGCTGAAGGCCGGTCGATACCTTTGCGAGGCAGTCGGAAAGCGCACGGTGTCGTCGATCGGCTATTCGGTCATCTACAATAATCTCAACAATAATCTTCGCCCGTCGGCTGGCCAGCGGTTCAGCTTCAGCCAAGACCTTGCGGGCGTCCCGACCGGCGTCAAGTACCTGAAATCGCGTGTAAATTATGACTGGTACTATAATTTGTTCGGCAGTGGTTTCGTGCTGAATGTCGGCGGCGAAGCCGGGGTTATCTTCGGCTATGGCGGCAGCGACGTGCTGCTGACCGATCGCTTTTTCCTTGGCCAGCCGCAGATGCGCGGTTTCAACATTCGCGGCGTTGGCCCGCGTGTGTTGCGGCGGCCGCTCGATGCCAGTGGCAATGTCATCCTTGATCGCAAGCTGGCGACCGACGATGCGCTGGGCGGCAAGGCCTATTATCTTGCGCGAGCCGAAATCCAGTTACCGCTGGGTTCGGCGATCAGCGAGCTGGGGCTGCGGCCGTCGATCTTCACCGACATTGGCGCTGTGTGGAACGTCAAGCGGCCACAAACGGTCTGTCTCAACGGGCCGACGACGACATTTGCCGAGTGCGCCCCCTACAATGGCTCGTCGGCGGGGTTCCGAGAGGTTTTTCTGGGCGATACGCCCAAACCGCGACTGTCGGTTGGGATCGGTGTCAACTGGAATTCGCCGTTCGGACCGTTTCGCTTCGATCTAGCCAAGGCGCTGCTCAAACAGCCCGGTGACGACACGCAATTATTTCAATTCAACGTAGGGACCCAATTCTGATGAACAAGACGCTGATTTCGCTGGCACTCGCCAGTGCTGCCATGGCCGCTCCGGTGGCCGCCCAGACACTGCCGCCGGCGGTGATTATCGTTGTAGATCTGGATTCGGTGTTCCAGACGACAGCTGCCGGCAAGCAGGCGCTGGTTGAACTGAAGACCCGCGCCGACGCCATTCAGGGTCGGCTGCAGCAGCTTCGCACTTCGTTCGGGGTCGAAGAACAGTCGCTCGTCAGCACGCGCCCGACGGCGGCCGGCCCGACTGCCACCGCATGGGAAGCCAAGGCAAAGGATTTCCAGACGCGCAAGACCCAAGCCGAGCAGGAGCTGGCGAAGCGTGACCAGGATTTGCAAGCCAGCCGGCAGTTCGTCGTCAAGCAGCTGAATGATGGCGCGCAGCCGATTATCAGCACGATCATGAAGGAACGCGGCGCTTCGATCGCGCTGGCCGAAGGCGCGACCTTGCAGCATTCGGCGTCGATCGACGTCACCGCCGATGTCATCGCGCGTCTCGACAAGGCCTTGCCGCGGGTGGTGACGACTGCGTCGGCGCCGGCCAAATGAGCGACGCGGCAACAACCGCCCCGTCTGCCGACATTTCGGCAGTCATGGCCTTGTTGCCGCATCGGTTTCCCATGCTGCTCGTTGACCGCGTCGAGGATATTGTCCTTGGGCGTTCGGCGACCGGCATCAAGGCGGTGACGATAAACGAGCCTTTTTTTGCCGGGCATTTCCCGGGCCGACCGATCATGCCAGGCGTTCTGATCATCGAGGCGTTGGCGCAAACTGCCGGCGTGCTGGCGCTGTCGACATTGGGTGATGCCGGTAGAGGCAAGCTTGTGTATTTCATGGCGATCGACAACGCCAAGTTTCGAGTGCCAGTTGAGCCGGGCTGCCTGCTGGAGCTAAAGGTCGAGTTCATCCAGAATCGCGGGCGGATCAGCAAGTTCGCCGGGCGTGCCGAAGTCGGCGGCAAGCTGGTCGCCGAGGCGAATTTCACGGCGATGATTGCCGACCCGCCCGAGGCGTAACGAAAACGCTTGCGTTAATCACCTATCTGGTTATAAGTGCTATATGCGTCTCTTGGGGAGGTGCGTTAGCAAGGATAGCCAGCGATGCAAGTCACCAGCGCCCAGCTATCGACGCTGTACCCGCGCGCCATTCCTGCACTTCTGCGCATTGCCTCGCCTGATTTGCTCCCGACGATAGGGTCGTTGCCTCATTTAGAATGCTCCCCAGTGTGGCCAGGAGCAGCAGATGAGGAAGTTGAGAATGACGACGCAGACGGAACTGGTTCAGGCGGTTGGCGAACGCTATCGGTTGGCCGACAAGCGAGGTAAAGGGCGCGTCCTTGACGAGTTCGCGGCTGTGACAGGGCTCCATCGCAAGCATGCAATGCGTTTGTTGCGCGCGAAGATCCCGGCGAAGGTTGAAGGCGGGCGGCGCCTTGGGCGGAGAGTGTACGACGAAGCGGTCCAAACGGCGTTGGTGATGCTATGGGAAGCGGCGGATCGGTTGTGCGGCAAGCGGTTGCGGCCGCTGATCCCAATCCTTCTGGAGGCGATGGAGCGCCACGGGCATCTGGACCTCGCGCCGGAGGTGAAGACCAAGCTGACGCGGATGAGCGCGGCGACGATTGATCGAGCGCTACGCGAGGTGAAGCTCGCTGGTCGTTCGCCGAAGCGGCGAGGAGTCGCGGGCACCGCGCTCAGGCTCAGCATTCCGGTGAGGACATTCTCCGACTGGGATGATCCAGCGCCGGGGCACATTGAAGCCGATCTTGTGTCGCATAGTGGTCCGGTGGCGAAGGGCAGTTTTGCCTGGACATTCACGCTGACCGACATCGCCACCGGCTGGACCGAGTGTGCGCCGCTGCTAGTGCGCGAACAAACGGTGCTGGTTGCTGTGTTGGACGAGTTGCGCAAGCTGATGCCTTTTGCGCTGGTGGGGTTCGACACCGACAATGACAGCGTATTCATCAATGAGACGGTCCGGGATTATTGCGCGTCGACCGGGATCGCGTTCACCCGTTGCCGCCCTTATCGCAAGAATGACCAAGCATGGGTGGAGCAGAAGAACGGATCGGTGGTGCGCCGCTTGGTCGGTTATCGCCGGTTCGAGGGGATCGAGACCACGACCATCTTGGCCGACCTCTACGCCGCCGCGCGGCTTTTCGTGAACTTCTTTCAGCCGTCGTTCAAGCTGGCGGAAAAGCGCCGCGAGGGCGCGCACGTCTACAAGCGCTACCACGCCCCCGCGACACCGTGCCAGCGCCTGCTCGATTGCTGCGCGACAATCAGGATCAGAATCCGCGACAATCAGGATCAGAAAGTTTTCCCAGGTTGCTGGTGACTGGCGGGCTCAGTCCGCCAGTCACCAGCAACCTGGGGGAATGGCGACTTTGGTTCCCCTCATTGGGGAGCTGTCGTCGGTGATCGCGCTGGTCAGGTAAGGCCGGATCTCTTCGTCTTCGAAGGGATCTGACCATTGCCCGGCCGCCACATCACTGATCACCAAAGGAAGCTTTATATGAAGGCCAGACAAACAGACGGCGTCTCGGCTGCGGCGGCGAAGGCATCGTTTTGTACCGCGACGGGATATGTACTCGAGGGCGCCGGACCGGTCCCATTGGCCGGTAAAGTGCGCGAGCGCAGACGCCCCGATCCATTGGCCACCATTTTCGACGCAGAGGTTGTGCCGATGCTCATAGGGGCCCCAGGGCTGCGTGCAGTCGGCATCTTCCAGGAACTGCAACGCCGTCATCCCGGCCTGGCGTCCGGCGTGCGCCGAACGCTTGAACGGCGCCTGCGCGCGTGGCGAGCACTGCATGGCGCCGAGCAGGAGGTGATTTTCCGGCAGAATCACGAGCCCGGACGTATGGGATTATCGGACTTTACCGAGATGGGCGATCTTGGTGCCCAGACCATTACGATCGCTGGCCTGCAACTCGATCACCGCTTCTATCACTTCCGCCTTGCTTATAGCGGCTTTGAACATGCGCATGTCGTGCTTGGCGGGGAGAGCTTTGTTGCATTGGCGCAAGGCCTGCAGAACGCGCTGTGGGCGTTGGGCGGTGTGCCGCGTGAACATCGCAGCGACAGTTTGTCGGCGGCGTTCCGCAATCTCGACAAGGACGCGCGCGAAGATCTGACCCGGCGATACGATGCACTATGCGCCGATTACGGCATGGATCCGACCCGCAACAATCGGGGCGTCGCGCACGAAAATGGTTCGATCGAGAGCCCGCATGGCCACTTCAAGAGCGCGATCAAGGATGCCCTACTGCTGCGTGGTACCAGTGACTTCGCCGATCTTGTCGCATACCGCGCGTTCATCGATGTGGTCATCAGCCGCAAGAATGCCCGTATCACCCGTCAGATCGAGATCGAACGGGCCGCCCTACAGTCCCTGCCTCCCAGGCGCAGCTGCGACTTTGAGGAGACGATCGTGACCGTCACCTCGTCGAGCGCCTTCACTTTGAAGAAGGTGTTCTACACCGTGCCTTCCCGCCTCATCGGCCATCGGTTGCGCGTCAGGCTGTATGATGACCGTCTCGACGTCCTGGCCGGCAGCACCCTGCTGATGACGTTGGCGCGCGGTCGCGCCGACAGCAGCAGCGGCAAACATGGTCATGTCGTCGACTATCGCCACGTCATCCATTCGTTGCGGCGCAAGCCGATGGCGTTGCTCAATTGCGTTTACAGGGCCCAGCTCTTCCCGCGTGATGCCTATCGCCTTACCTTCGACCGGCTGATCGAGGGAATGGACGAGAAGCAAGCATGCCGGTTGATGGTCGAGATCCTCAGTCTTGCCCATGACCGGAGTTGCGAGGCAGAACTCGCTGCCGTCCTGACGGTCGAACTCGATGCCGCGCGCTTGCCCGATATAGCGTTGCTGCGGGCACGCTTTGCCCCTGACCCGGCGGCGCTGCCCGGTGTTGTGGTCCGGCTCGCGCCGCTGAGC
>JAYUUE010000319.1:0-3051 GCA_043754785.1 Polymorphobacter sp.
ATGACATTTGCGCGCGCCGCCTGTCATCGATCACCAAGGTCGAGGATCGCTTCGACCTGTCGCGCTGGCGCATCGCCGGCAACGGCGCCGACATGATCCTTGCACGCGCCACGACGACGGCAGCGTGACGACGCCGGCGGGGTTCAAGGCGGCCTATGCGCAGTTTGTCGAGGCCGGCTGGGGGACGTTGATGGCCGATGTGGCGCATGGCGGCCAGGGGCTGCCTTATGTCGTCGGTACGGCGTTTTCCGAATATATGTCGAGCAGCAACATGGCGTTCGGCATGTATCCGGGGCTGAGCGAGGGCGCGCAGGCCGCCATCGAAGCGGTGGGCAGCGAGGCGCAGAAGCACGCGTTCCTGCCGAAGATGGTGACCGGACAGTGGACCGGGACGATGAATCTTACCGAGCCACAATGTGGCACCGACCTGGGGCTGATCCGCACCAAAGCCGCGCCCAACGCCGATGGCAGCTACGCGGTTACCGGCACCAAGATCTTCATTTCGGCCGGCGAGCACGACCTGGCGGACAATATCATCCATCTGGTGCTGGCCAAGACCAGCGGCGCGCCGGACAATGTGAAGGGCATCAGCCTTTTCATCGTGCCGAAGTTCCTGATCAACGCCGATGGAACGCTGGGCGCGCGCAATGCGGTCAAGTGCGGTTCGATCGAGCACAAGATGGGCATCCACGCCAATTCGACCTGCGTGATGAATTATGATGGGGCGACGGGCTTCATGCTCGGCGACGAGAACAAGGGCCTGCGGGCGATGTTCATCATGATGAACGCGGCGCGGCTCGGCGTCGGCGTGCAGGGGCTGGCGATGGGCGAGATCGCCTATCAGAACGCCGTTGATTACGCCAAGGACCGGTTGCAGGGGAGGGCTTTGACGGGTCCGGCCAATCCCGACGCCAAGGCCGACCCGATCATCGTCCATGCCGATGTGCGGCGGATGCTGATGGATGGCCGGGCGTTCAACGAAGGCGCCCGCGCGCTGATCCTGTGGGGGGCGTTGCAGGTCGATCTGGCCAAAAAGGCGGCAACGCCTGAGGAGCGCCAGTTGGCTGATGATTTGATCAGCCTGCTGACGCCGGTGATCAAGGGCTATTGCACTGACTTGGGATACAGGATCGCCACCGAGAGCCAGCAGGTTTACGGCGGCCATGGCTATATCCGCGAATGGGGGATGGAGCAGTTCGTCCGCGATGCGCGCATCGCGCAGATTTACGAAGGCACCAACGGCATCCAGGCGATGGACCTGGTTGGCCGCAAGCTGGGCATGAACGGCGGGCGCGGCACCCAGGCCTATCTGGCGCTGGTCAATGGCGCGCTGGCCGAGGCGAAGGGCGATGCGCGGTTGGCGTTTGTCGCGGGCCCCCTCGAAAAGGCACTGGGCGATTTGCAGGCGGCGACGATGTGGCTGTTGCAGAATGGCATGACCAACCCCGACAATGCCGGTGCCGGGGCGACGGCGTATCTGCACCTGATGGGCATTACCGCGCTGGGGCATATGTGGCTGTTGATGGCCAGGGCGTCGTTTGCCGCGCTTGATAATGGAGCGGCGGACGCCGACTTCTACAATGCGAAGATTGTCACGGCGCGATATTATGCGGCGCGGTATTTTCCGGACGCGCGGTCGCTGCGGGCCAAGCTGGAGGCGGGGTCCGAGGCGGTGATGGCGTTGCCGGTGGCGGCGTTTTGAAGTCGCCGGTGGCGGCGTTTTGAATTATTGAAGAACCCACCCCCGACCCCTCCCGTGAAGACGGGAGGGGAGAAGTGAAGGAAGTTTTTGATGCCCGAAGCCTATATTTATGACGCTGTTCGCACGCCGCGCGGCAAGGGGCGCAAGGATGGCGCGCTGCACGAGATCACGCCGATCCAGCTGGGGACGCAGGTGTTGCAGGCGGTGCGCGACCGGACCCAAATCGATACCGCCGATGTCGATGATGTGATTTTCGGCTGTGTGTCGCCGGTGGGCGAGCAGGGGTCCGACATTGCCCGCGTCGCGGTGCTTAATGCCGATTATGCCGAGACGACCGCGGGGGTGCAGATCAATCGTTTCTGTGCGTCGGGGCTGGAGGCAGTCAACATGGCCGCGGCCAAGGTGATTTCGGGCGAGGCGTATTTTGCCATTGGCGGCGGTGTCGAGAGCATGTCGCGCGTGCCGATGGGCAGCGATGGCGCGGCCTGGGCGATGGACCCTGCCGTGGCGTGGAAGACCTATTTCGCGCCGCAGGGGATCGGTGCCGATCTGATCGCGACGAAATACGGCTTCAGCCGCGCCGATGTCGATGCCTATGCGATGGAATCTCAGAAGCGCGCGGCGAAGGCGTGGTCCGAAGGGCGGTTCAAGGGCAGTGTCATCGGCGTGAAGGACGTGATCGGCGAAGTTGTGCTCGACCGTGACGAGCACATGCGGCCGCAAACCGACATGCAGTCATTGGGGGCGCTGGCACCGGCATTTGCCGCAATGGGTGAACAGATGCCGGGCTTCGATGCGATTGCGCTGATGCGCTATCCCGAGATCGAGAAGATCGACCATGTCCATCACGGCGGCAATTCGTCGGGGATTGTCGATGGCGCGGCGGCGGTGTTGATCGGCAACAAGGCGATGGGCGAAAAATACGGGCTGAAACCGCGGGCGCGCATCCGCGCCATGGCCAGCATCGGTTCCGAGCCGATGATCATGCTGACCGGGCCGGAGTTTGTGGCCGCCAAGGTGTTGCAGCGGGCCGGGATGACGGTGGAAGACATCGATCTGTTCGAGCTCAACGAGGCATTCGCGTCGGTGGTGCTGCGCTACATGCAGGCGATGAACATTTCGCACGACAAGGTCAATGTGAACGGCGGAGCGATTGCCATGGGGCATCCGCTGGGCGCGACCGGCGCAATGATCCTGGGGACGGTTCTCGACGAGCTGGAGCGGACCGGCAAGGGCACGGCGCTGATCAACCTGTGCGTGGGGGCCGGAATGGGCACCGGCACGATCATCGAGCGAATCTAGCATTTCCTGCTCCCCTCCCGCTTGCGGGAGGGGTCGGGGGTGGGTTC
>JAYUUE010000320.1:0-3046 GCA_043754785.1 Polymorphobacter sp.
CCCTCAAACGCGCCGATGACCATCGCTGCGAGCACGGCGGTGCCCAGATTGACGATCAGCCACACCACCCGCACCTTGTAAGTGTCGATCACCGGCTCGTTGATGTCGCCGTCCCCTGCGCCCGACAATTTGAGCGCATCCTCGCCGGCTTCTTCCTGAATGATGTGGACGATGTCATCGACGGTGATGACCCCAACCAGCCGGCCGTCCTCATCGACCACCGCCGCCGAGATCAATGCATATTTCTGAAACTGCAACGCCACTTCTTCCTGGTCCATGGCGACCGGGATCAGCGTCTGTTCGCGCTGCATGATATCGGCGACTGCGATGGTCGGCGGCGTCGTCAACAGCCACGAAAGCCGCATCGTGCCGATCGGCCGCCGGACCGCATCGATGACGAAAATCTCCCAGAAATCCGTCGCCGGGTCGATAGTGGCGCGCACCCGGTCGATGACGTCACCGACCGTCATCCCCGCTGTCACCGCGACCAGTTCGCGCTGCATCAGCCGGCCAGCGGATTCTTCCGGATAGCCCAGCGCCGTCTCGATATCGGCCCGATCGGCGGCACCCATCGCGCCCAGTACGGCGCGCTGCTCATCCTCCTCCAGGTCCTCGATGACCGCGACCGCGTCGTCGGTATCGAGCTGGGTCAGAACGTCCGCGACGGCGGCGGGGGACAGCGCCGCCAGCACATCGTCACGGACATAGTCGTCGAGTTCGGCAACGACTTCGGCATCGAGCAGATCACCGATGGCAAGCGCCAGTGGCGCGCGCTCCGCTTCGGCGATGACCGCGAACAGATCGGCGATGTCGGCCGGGTGCAGGGGGCCGACAAGCGCCCGCGCCGCCTCGTCGTCGCCGGCTGCCACGGCCGCGTTGACCTCGGCGACAAAGGCGCGGCTCAACCGGCCTTCTTCAAGCACTTCGCGCGGCAGCTCCGCGTCGGGATGGAGTTCGGAGTCCATGCCGGGGGTTATAGCCACCTCGGGCGGCAACGCCAGCCATGGCGGCCGGTGCCGACACCGGGCGGCGCAGCGCAACAAGACGCTTGCGCCAAGGCGTTACTACGCGCTTAAAATGGGGATGATACGCAACGGTCCGCAATCCTTGCGTAAAGCGTGTGTGGTGGGGGTTATCGTGCGGCACCATCAGGGTTTCGGAGCGGCGTCGCTGGTGCTTGTGCTTGCTGGAGCACCCCTGGCAGCGCAGACGGTTGCAGCCCCGGTGGCCGCAGCGATCAACCAACCGCCCGGCGCCGTGCTGCGCCAGAGCGGCATCGATGATCGCATCGGCCTGTCCCAAACCGACAGCGTAGCGCGCGATTTCGAAGCCTTTGTCGCCGATGCCGTCGCGCATCGCGGCACCGCGCCGGCACCGGTGGCGCTGCCGGCACTCGCCGCACCCGATGCGGCGTGGTGGACGGCCGATGTCGCCGCCGGTGCCGGTGCGCGTCCGGTGGCGCTCCACGACATGATCGATCGCGCCACGCGGTCTTCGTTCCAGATCGGTGTGTTCGGCGCGCTGCCGGCAATCCGCGATACCGGCGTCGATGAAGCGCGCGGCCGCCTCACCCCCGAAGCCTATGCCGAAGCCCGGCACAGCGACACCGAGGATCGCACCACGGCGCTGTCGCAGACCGCCGGCGACCTGCGGCTGAAGGACATCACCAACAGCGCCGAAGCCGGCATCCGCTCACGGTTGCGCAGCGGCGCCCAAGTCACGCTGTCGCAGCGTTTTTCCAATCTCGATACCAACAACATCATTTACCGCCCGACCAACCAGTCGCGGGCGCGCACGACGCTCAGCATTGTCCAGCCGCTCCTGCGCGCACCGAGTTAAGCGGCAAGCCTTCGGCGGCGGCCATGTGGCGCAGGGCAAGGGCGTGGCCCAGTTCGTGGACCAGCTTGAGGACAAAGAACAAAACGAACAGTGTCAACGCCTCGCCGGTGCTGAACTGGCGCGCCCAGCTGAACAGGTCATTGCCTTCCAGCCCCGCGGCGAGGCGGAGCAGGGCAGTGATACCAAGCACAGCCCACAGCGCGACGCCAAAGGGTCGGAACAGCCAGCCGAACAGCAGATCAGTGGCGGGAAGTATCGGCATCAACTCGAAAAGTTCACGGCGCATGAACAAGTATCGGCCTTCGACAGGGCCTTTCGGAAGGGCGCGCGGCGCGGCAGACGCTGCTTCGCCAGTGCCTATAGGCTTCACCAGCCCGGCGGCGAGCAGGCGGCGCAGCAGGGCCGTGACTTCGGCACCGTCCATGCCGAGCCCCTGCCCTGCCTCGGCCGGAGTCCTTACACCGTCCAGACGCGCCAGCAGCCGATACGCCTTGGCCGATATTGCCGGATGCCGTGCTGCGCTGATGTCAGACACAACATAGCGCGGCGCCGCACCGAACTGGGTGCGGACGACGGCAAGATTGTCGATGCGGGCGAACGTTATGGCCATGGTCCCGGCAACCATGCGCGATAGGGGCGGGCAAAGGCAACCGCGCGTGCCCCTGCCAATGATCCGTCGGGTGTATCACCCATGGACAGGCAGCGCCCGCTTGCGGCAAGACTGCTGCCATGACCTTGTCCGGCCCCACTTCGCGCAGCTTCATTTCGCAGCGACTGCGGCTGCACTATGCCGATTGGGGCAACGCATCCAAGCCGCTGCTGATCTTGCAACACGGTGGCCGGGACCATTGCCGCAGCTGGGACTGGGTGGCGGAACAGTTGCGCGATGACTGGCATATCATCGCGCCCGACCTTCGCGGCCATGGGGACAGCCAATGGTCGGACGATGGCAATTACCCAATCACGGCGTTCGTTTATGACCTGGCGCAACTGGTGCATCAGCTCGATGTGGGGCCGGTGACGCTGGTGGCGCACTCGCTGGGCGGCAACGTCGCGACGCGCTTTGCCGGGCTCTACCCCGATGCGGTGGCGAAGTTGGTGTGCATCGAAGGGTTGGGACCGTCACCGAAGATGGCAGCAGAACGCGCGCTGGTGCCGCACGCCGACCGCTGGCGAACGTGGATCGCCGCCAAGCGCGCGGCGGCAG
>JAYUUE010000321.1:0-3027 GCA_043754785.1 Polymorphobacter sp.
GTGCTGGTGGCGGCCCGGCTGTCGCCGGCTGGGCGGCAACGCGCGCCGCCACCAGCACCGCCGCGGTGGCCAGCCCCCACCGCATTATTTCGCCGGCGCTACCGCTGCCGGCGTTGAGGTCGTCGCCGGTGCTGCCGGCGTTGCGGTCGGCGCCGGTGCATCCCCGCTCGACTTGTTCACAAAGCCGCCGATCAACGCCATCAGATCGGTGGCGCCCGAGGTCTCGGTAATTTCCTCGCCAGCTTTCAGCGTCGTTTCCTCCCCGCCCGGTGTCAGTGCGATGAACGTGCCGCCCAGCAAACCTTCGGTGGTGATCGCCGCGCTCGAATCAGTCGGCAGTTTCAAGCCCTTGTCGATCGACAGGTCGAGCACCGCCTGAAAACTCGCCGGGTCGAGCGCCTGTCCTGCAACCTTGCCGATGCGAATGCCGGCCATCCGCACATCCGTCCCCGGCGAAACGCCCGCGACGTTGGTGAAGCGCGCCTTGAGCACATAGCCATCGGCGGTGCTACCGGCCTGGGTGCGATTATAAGCAAATACGACGAAACCAATGGCAACGATCACCACCAGCAGCCCGATCAGCGCCTCGACGATGTTGTCCTTGAACAGTGTGCGCATCAACTCACCCCCTCGTCAGGGGACCAGGCCCGGTAATCCCCCGTCGCTCGCGCCCGCTTGCCGCCGGCGTCAAGGCTGCCGGATGGCACATGCGCCGTCGCCGTGCCGGTGGCGTTGGGGGTCCAGGGCCGCTCCCAAACGCGGGGCACGAGCGGCGCTTCACTGGGCGGCAGGGCGACTGTCTTGTGCATCCACAAATGCCATTCTGGCGGAATGCGTGTCGCCTCGGGGGTGCCGTTATAGATCACCCAGCGGCGTTCGGTGCGGCCGCTACCGCGCCGATAATAGATATTGCCTTCACCATCACGGCCGACCTCGCTGCCGTGCCGCCGCGTCATGATCCGCGTGCCAAGCCCGGGGCCGTGCCACCATGTGAAGATATTGCGGAGCAAACCCATGCGTCTCTAGAGCCTGATTTGGCCGTGATGCGCAAGAGCCGTCAGCCCTTTACCTTGTCCCCGGGCTGCAAGCCGATCCGCTTGGCTTCACCGGCGTTGAGCTCGATCACGCGCTTGGTCACGCCGCCCGATTCGATCAGGGCGCGCGAATAAGGCACACCATTGCCGACGCTGACCACCCTGCCATCCGGCCCGACGAACACCAGATCGAGCGGCAGATCGGTATTTTCCATCCAGAATGTCGCCGGGCGCGGCTCGGCGAACGGAAAGTCCATGCCAACATTGCGCGGCATTTTCTTGCGATACATCAGCCCGCATTCCTGCTGCTCCGGCGTCGCGGCAACCTCGACCTTGTAGGCAAAACGCCCCTTGACGGTGGTGAAGCTGACCGGTTGCACGGAAAGCCCGCTGTTCGGGCAATGCGCCTGGCTGCCGGCCGCAACCGGCGCGCCAACCAAAGCCGACAGGACGAGCAACAGTTTCATGCCGCCGCTGTGCCGCCTTCACCGATTGTTGTCGAGATCCGGATCGTCGGCGTCGGGATTCGGGGCGTCCGGGTTCTCGATGGCTGGATCGCCGGGCTCTGGCGGCATATCGAATGCTTCCAGCAGCAGCTCGTCTTCCTCCTGCTCCTCAACAATGTCCGGAACGTCGAAATCGCCGAGCAGGTCAATTGGCTCGATCAGTACCGCCAGCGGGCCCTTGTGGCCGGGGGCGACTCGCGCTGTCAGCGGCTGTCCGGGCGCCAGCTCAGTCAGGCCGGCGCGCCGCACAGTCTCCATGTGAACAAAGATGTCCTCCTCCGAACCGGGGCGCACGACAAAGCCATAGCCTTTCAGCCGGTTGAACCATTTGACCGTCACCGGTTCAAACGGCCCTGCCGCTGCGACCATGGTGCGCGGATCGGCGCGATCGGCAACACGCGCCGCAGCCGTCTCGGGATCGGGGCCGATGGCTGTCGTCAGGTCCATGCTGATGATGCGCCGTGCCTGGCGGCCGCGGTCGCGCGCCACGACACCACACGTCAGCGTCGTGCCTTCGGGCAGCGTGCGGCGGCCGGTTTCACTGACCACCGAAAAATGCAGCAGCACATCGCTGCCCTGGCCGTCGATGGGCACCAGAAAGCCATAGCCGCGCACCGGATCGAACCACTTCACCCGCCCGGCGACAATCGTTTCTGCCTCTTGCGCCGCCCGCATGGAAAGTTCGTCGCTATGCGGACCCCCGTCGTCGTTCATCACGCCCTCCTAAATACGCAACCGGCCAGCCCCGACAGGCACGGAAAACCCGCGCCGTCCACCATGTCGCAGTTGACGATGGATGACTAGACCATGGATGAACCATTTGTGGCAACATGCAAGATGATGGTTTTTTAACCTTTGAATGAAAGTTCAAAGTCGCCGCGCTGGCGACTTTGCCTGCGGCCGGGTATGGCAGACACGACAAGTGTCGCGATAAGGTGGAACGACCATGGAACTCAAAGGCGAGGTCAGCATCAACGCCCCGCGGCCGCGCGTCTGGGCTGCCCTCAACGATCCAGCTGTGCTGACGCGCTGCATCGATGGCGTCGAAAGCCTGTCGCGGGTCGATACCGGCGGCGGCGAGCGCTTCGAAGGCAAGATGAACGCCCGTGTCGGTCCGGTCCGCGCCAGCTTTGCCGGCCATGTCGCGCTCACCCAGGTCAACGCGCCCGAAAGCTATGTGCTCATCGGCGAGGGCAAGGGCGGCGTCGCTGGCTTTGCCAAAGGCGAGGCCCGCGTAACGCTGGCAGAAGCAGCGCCAGGGACGACCGTGCTCGCCTATCAGGTCACGTCAAGCGTCGGCGGCAAGCTGGCGCAACTGGGGGCACGGCTGATCGAAGGCGCCGCGAAAGGCTATGCCGACACGTTCTTCACCCGGCTGAAAGCCGAAATCGAAGTGCCGGAGGCGGTTGCCGAAGCGGTCGCGGGCCCGGCCCCGATTGCGCCCGCACCAGCCGCTGCAACCAGCACCGGCCTGTCACCGCTCGTCT
>JAYUUE010000322.1:0-9020 GCA_043754785.1 Polymorphobacter sp.
GCGATCTCAAGGCTGTCGGCACTCGGATATACGGGAATCCGGGTCGCCAGATGGCGAACTGCGGCAGGGTCGATATTCTCGAATTCAAAGGTCGCCACATCGACCTGCGCCGCAAACGCCTCGAGCGCCGCCAGATCATCGTACGCGGCGCGCGTCACTTCTGCCGCAACATCACCCGCCGGCAACTCCGCCTCGGGCGCCAGCACATGCACACGATAGCCCATGTTGGCCGCCGCGAGCGCCAGCATCCGCCCCAACTGGCCACCACCAAGAATACCGATGGTCGATCCGGGCTCGATCACAAAAATCCAATCATTGCGGCGTCTCCGCCACCGCATCGGTCTGCGCCTGCCGCCACGCATCCAGCCGCGCCGCCAGCGCCACATCATTGTTGGCCAGCATCGCCGCCGCCAGCAGTGCTGCGTTGATCGCCCCGGCCTTGCCGATGGCCAGCGTGCCGACGGGGACCCCGGCCGGCATCTGGACCATCGACAACAGGCTGTCCATGCCGCTCAGTGCTTTCGATTCCACCGGCACGCCGAGCACCGGCAGCCGCGTCATCGCCGCCGCCATGCCAGGCAGATGGGCCGCGCCGCCAGCGCCGGCGATGATCACCTGCAAGCCCCGTGCGGCCGCGCCGCCGGCGTAATCATACAGCCGCTGCGGGGTGCGATGTGCACTGACCACCCGCGTTTCATGCGGCACCCCCAGCGCCTCCAGCGTGTGCGCGGCATGGATCATCGTTGCCCAGTCGGACGTCGATCCCATGATGATGCTGACAAGTGGATCGCTCAAGCTGGTGTTCCCCGGACACAGGCAAGCGCCGGACGTTAGGGCGCGGCGCCGCCAAGAGCAATCATTCGTATCTGCGCGCTCCAACCAAAGGAAAGGGCCGCAGTGGCTGCTGCGGCCCTTTCCATCTATGCGTGTCTGAAGCGTTCAAAAAGCGCCGGTGATCGAAAACAGCACCTTGCTGCCGGCAATCGACGACCCGTCCTTCGTCGACGAGAAATTCGGCTGGAGATAAAGCCCATCGCGGACGCTGATGTCGGTATCGACATAGGCGACACCCAGGGTGACAGGGCCGATGACATAATCGGCGCCGATCAGCCAATCCCAATATTTGCCGGTTGGCGCCACGCTGGTGCCGTTCGGACCTAGGCCGGGGTTGCCGTCCGAATAGCCAATATGTGCCTTGACGGTGAGCGCCGTCTTGGGAACGCCGGTGGCGAAATCGCCCCACAGATAGATGTTGTCATCCTTGGCGAATGGCCTGTTCGGCACACCCTTGACATAATCGGCGCCGGTAAAATACCAGTTTCCCAGCGCCTGCTGCTTCGGCGCATAAGCCACTCCGGCGAGCATCGAAACCGGGCCGGCGGTGCCGCTCAGCTTGAAGAATGGCTCAGCGTAATCGGTCTTCTTGGAACCGCCCGGATACATGTACCAGGTCAGCCCCATGTCAATGGCGCCGCTTCCGACAGCGACTTTGTAGCCGCCAATCAGATCGAACTCGATATTCGGGCCGCCAAAGGTGCCCCAACCAGCCAAGCTCGACGAAAAGAACCCGCCATAAAGCCCGGTTTCATGCGTCACCGTTGCGCTGACCTGGGCCACAAAGCCCTTGTCGGACTGTGAAACGCCGCGCAGGCGATAGTCGGTCAGCACGGCGCCTGTGCCGGAAATCTTGAACGCGGGCGCCGGCTCATCGGCAGCGAGCGCCGGCACGGAGACGGCCATTGCGGCGACGGCCATGGCGGCGAAAGCACAAGCGTTGGCTAGGATACGACGCATGGAACATTTTCCCTCTGCTGGGGTTGAATGTCCCTCTCCCGGTTGCTCGCCGAACCTCTCGACCACCAATCGGATGGCGGGGTGTCAATTAAAGCAACTGTCGAACCCTTAGGGCCAGTACGCCGCGCTTGTATAGCTGCAACGCAGCATTTCATGACGGCTTTCGAACGACTGTTGCGCAATAGCCACGCCTTGATGCCAGCGCGAGGCGATTGTTCACTGTTTTGGGTCATTTTAGAACTCCGGCAGGATTGTCCCCACTGCCGGGTCATGCCCGTCGACGAAACGCATTCGCGCGTTTCATTTCAACGTCCCGGCATAAAGCCGCCGTAAAAAATCCTGCACACTCGCCGCAAATTCAGGGTCTCCCGGCCCCGACCAGCGCCGAAACCTGCCGCTCGATCACGGCACGCGCGATGTCGGGCGACAGCTTCTGCTCAAGCCGCAACCGCAGCCAGCTGTCGATGCTCAACAGGAAATCAAGTGCCTCAAACGCCACCGGATCATCGAGCAACGCCGGCGGCAACATGCCTTTCAGCCTGGCGCGGAGCAGCTGCGTGACCTGGGCATGGTTGGCCTCGATCACCACGCTGTTGTGGCGATGCGCGTCGGACGCGCGCTTGTAAGGCAGTATCGTTTCAAAAATGCCGATGCGGCGGTCAATCGCTTCGAACAATTGACCGTGCCAGTCGGTGCTGACGAACGGTACAAGCGCCGATTGGTAATTGCGCGCCAGCCGCATCGCCATTTCAGCGAACAGGCTATCCATGTCGTTGAAATGCCGGAACACGCTGCGCAGGCCGACTTGGGCACGTTCCGCCACCTGTTCGGCGATAGGGTTGATCTGGCCTTCGCCGACCAGCGCCATCATCGCTGCAACGATGCGATCACGGCTTTGCTGCGATCGCCGGCGACGTCCGTCCATCGGCAATGGCGAATCAGCAACAAACATGATGCGAGAGTAACAACGATTTTCAATTAGACCAATAGATATAGGTCTCGCCCGGAACGGCGCTGGTTCCCGCCGGCCTGTCGATGGCAATCGGGGCCTTCACAAGGGATTCCCACGCTGGCGGCAACTGTTGCGCATCATGCGCCTGCAACTTGCCGAGCAATTCGCCGACCTTGGCCGGGTTGGCGGCCGCGACATCGTTTTGCTCGGTCGGATCGGCCTTCAAATCAAACAACAGCGCCTTTCGCGGCAGGTCGAGCGATTGCAACTTCCAATCTCCGTCGCGCACCACCCGATAGGCGCCGCTGCGCCAGAACAAGGTCTGATGCGGCACGCCGACCGCCGTGCCGTTGACGAACGGCAGTATATCGACGCCGTCGATAACGCGGTCGGTTGGCAGCGGCGCCCCAGCCGCGGCACTCGCTGTCGCATAAATGTCGAAGTGGCTGATCGGCGGGGCATAGCGCGTGCCCGCGGCGATCTTGCCGGGCCAACGCATCATGAACGGCACCTTTGTCCCGCCTTCGAAGAACGTCGCCTTCCAGCCGCGATAGGGTTTGTTGATATCGGGAAGCCCGATGTAGTTCGCGCCGCCATTGTCGGACGAAAAAACAACGATACTGTTGCGGTCCAGCCCTTGAGCCTTCAGTTCTGCCATCACCCGGCCAACGCCGCGATCAACCGCCTGGATCATCGCTGCATAAACCCGCAGCCGGTTGTCGTTGATCTGCGGCAGCGCATCATAATCGGATTTCAATGCCTGCAGCGGCGTGTGCGGGGCATTATAGGCCAGATACAGGAAGAACGGCCGGTTGCGGTTAGCCCTGATCGCGGCCAGAGCGCCTTCGGTCAGATAATCGGTCATGTAGCGATCGGGCGCAAAGCGCGGACCGCTGTTGAACTGCACCGCAAACGGCAGGTTGGCCCAGAGATATTGGTCGATCGGATCGAATTCCTGCTTCGAATTGACGACGTTCAGGTCACCTTCGGGCAGGAACTTCATGCCACCGATCATGAATCCCAGGCTTTCGTCAAAGCCCTGCTGCTCCGGCCGCATCCCCGGCGCTTCCCCCAGATGCCATTTGCCGAGGTGGATCGTATGATAGCCGCGGCTCTTCAACTGCTCGGCGATGGTGATCTCCGACGCCGGCATGCCCTTGCCGCCGGGCAGCGCCGACCGCGCGGCGGCCGCTTCGTCGAAGATCGGCTTGTGTGGCGAATCGCCGTCGGAATGCGCGATATTGCGAGCGAACAAGTGGTCGACGCGGAACTGCTTGATCGGGAACCAGCTTGGAACGTTCGGGTCGGTCGGGGTGAATTCATAGCCGAACCGCGTCGCATAGCGCCCGGTCATCAGCGCGGCGCGCGACGGCGCGCAGGTGGCGTTGCCGGCATAACCGTTGGTAAAGGTAACGCCCTGCTCGCCTATGGCATCGATGTTCGGCGTCTTCACGCCGCCAGCGCCAGTGCCGGTCAGGCTGATATCGTTGATGCCCAAGTCATCGGCCATGATCAGGATGATATTCGGCGGCCGCTGCCCAGCGGCTGGAGCCGCCGGCCCGTGCGCCCATGCCACCGGCTGGTTCGCCGCAACCGGCCCCGCCATCCACCCAGCCATGTGCAGCCTCAGGTAATCGCGCGACAGCACAATGCCGGCACCGGTGACCGCGACGCTGCCAAGCAGGATCCGGGTCCAAAGCTTCATGCACGCTTGTCGAAATTGCGCCAGCCGAGCGCCAGCAGCGTGATCATCACCGCCTCGGCAACCATCGGCTGCACCGCAGTCGGCGCCATTCCGTCGATGGCAATGCTGACAACCCGCCCGAACAGCGCCAACGACAGCATCAAGATGGGCACCAACAACGGCCGCGATTGCCCCGTCCACGCCCCCAAAAGCGCAAACACCGCCGCGCCGATGAAGAAGCCAGGGAAATCGGCGCGCATCGTCGCCAGCCCTTGAGTGCCTAGCGGTGCAAGATAGAACGCCGCGCCCAATTTGTCGGGCCCGAGCAGAAAGCCCAGCCCGATGGCAATGTTGAACACGCCGATCAGCCCGATAATGACCCGCAGCACAGTTCGCATTCCACTCTCCCCGACATCTGGCGTATCGAGCCTAAACCCGAACCCCCGACGCTGCAAGTTTTGACATTGCCTGCGCCATATTTTTCCGGCATCGTCGCAGCAACCAAAGGGACTGGCTGATGACACGCCGCAACGCAACTCTCTCCGCGCAAGGGGGAGGGAAAAAGCTGGCCCTGCTCGCCGCCGTTCTCCTTACGACCGCAGCCGCTCCTCCAATCCGCCCCAACATCGTCATCCTGCTCGCCGATGATTGGGGGTTCACCGACGTCGGTGCCTTCGGCGGTGAAATCGCCACCCCCAACATCGATGCCCTTGCCGCCACCGGCGTGCGCTTTTCCAACTTCCACGTCGCCGGCTCGTGCGCCCCCACCCGCGCCATGCTGCAAACCGGTGTCTCCAGCCACCGCGCCGGGCTGGGCAACATGCCTGAAACTATCCCGCCGGCGCATCGCGGCAAGCCGGGCTATGATGCAGTGCTCAATGACCGGGTCATCAGCGTCGCGCAGCGGCTGCGCGCCGCCGGCTACCGCACCTATCTCACCGGCAAATGGCACCTCGGTCATACACCGGCGACACTGCCGACTGGCCGAGGTTACGACCACGCCTTCGCTCTGTCGCAATCGGGCGCCGACAATTTCGAGGACAAGCCCAATCTGCTGCTCTATCGCAGGGCCGATTGGACCGAAGATGCGAAGCCCGCCGATCTGCCGGCAAACTTTTATTCCTCGCGCTTCGTCGTCGACAAAATGATCGCCTATATCGATGGTGGCGACCAGTCTAAGCCCTTCCTCGCCTCGGTCAACTTCCTCGCCAACCACATTCCGGTTCAGGCACCGGATGCCGACATCGCCGCATACCGCGGCCGATACGACGCCGGCTGGACCGCGATGCGCGAGTCGCGCCGTATCGCCGCCATCGCCAAAGGCGTCATGCCCGCCAACATGCCGATGGTCACCATGCGCTCGACCCCCGATTGGGCCACCCAGTTCCCCGCAGAACGCCGCCAGCGCAGCGGCGCGATGGCGGCCTATGGCGCCATGGCCACCGCAATGGACCGCGAAATCGGGCGGCTGGTGGCGCACCTCAAAACCACCAGCCAATATGACAACACGATCTTCGTCTTCCTCTCCGACAACGGCGCCGAAGCCACCGACACGATGGCGACGCCGTTCTCCCGCGCCAACGCGCTGCTCTATTACGATCAACGCCTCGAACGGCAGGGCCGCCCCGGCTCGCTGACCGCCATCGGCGCCGGATTTGCCAGTGCCGCCTCATCACCCTTGCGCGGTTATAAGTTTACGGCCAGCGAGGGCGGCTTGCGGGTGCCGATGATCATTGCCTGGCCGGGCAATGCCGCCGTGGCCAAAGGCGCAATCGCCAGCGGCTTCGCGCATGTGACGGATATCGCCCCTACGCTATTGCAAGCCGCCGGCGCCGCACCGACCATCCCTGGGGCCCAAGCGCCGATGACGGGGCATAGCCTGATGCCGATGCTCGTGGGCGGCGCGCTGAACGTTCGGGTGCCGAACGAACCGCTCGGATATGAGCTGGCGGGCAATGCCGTACTGTGGAAAGGCGATCTCAAACTGGTGAAAAACCTGCCGCCCTATGGCGACGGGCAGTGGCATTTGTTCGATATCGTCCGTGATCCCGGTGAAACCATCGACTTGGCAACCGCCCGGGCCGGTGACTTCCAGGCGATGCAGGCCGATTACGCCGCCTATTCCAAAGGCGAGCAGGTGCTCGACATGCCAACCGGTTACCGCGCCCCGCAGCAGATCATCGACAATGCCATGTACGACCTGTTGTGGCCGCGCCTGCGCGCGATGCTCGGCTGGGCTACGGTATTGCTGGCGTTGATCGGCGGCGGAATCTGGCGGTTGAAACGCAAATAGGGCTTGGCGCCCGAGCAGCGTATGGCAGTCCCATGATTGCCTTTGATCGCCGCAACCAGCTTCTCGCCGTTGGCCTCGCCGGGCTGGCGGGCTTCGTCGACGCCACCGGCTTCATCGCCACCGGCGGGTTCTTTCTGTCATTCATGAGTGGCAATTCCACCCGCCTCGGCGTCGGGCTGGCCGGCAGCGGCGGCGATGCGATGGTCGCCGCCAGCCTCATCCTGGCCTTTGTCATAGGCGTCATCACCGGCACGCTCACCGGCCGCGCGGCGCGGCGGCGCCACCGCCCCGCCGTCCTGCTGCTGCTGGCGACCGTGCTGGGGCTGGCGGCCATATTCGCCGCCGCCGGCCGGCTAACCCCCTCCTTCCTGCTCACCGCTTTTGCCATGGGCGCCGAAAACACCGTATTCGAGGCCGATGGCGAGGTGCGGATCAGCCTGACCTACATGACCGGCAACCTGGTCAAGGTAGGCCAACGCCTCGCCAGGGCTGTCGTGGGAGGTCCGCGCTGGCAATGGCTGCCGTATCTGGCGCTGTGGTCGGCAATGGTCGGCGGTGCAGTCGCGGGCGCCGCGCTGTGGCCGTTGCTGGGCTTGACGGGCTTGTGGGTCGCCGCACTTGCGGCGTTGGTTTTGGCGGCCGCAAGCCGGCTGATCGATCGCAAGATGGATGACGCACCATAACGCCGCCGGTCACAATGCCGCAAGACGCCCCGTCGCCCCGAAAACCCCTTGCCCCGCTACGCGACAAATCGTTGCTTCCAGCGATGCACTTTGAATATTTTGCGCCATCTGCACCTCTCGCCGGACTGGTCGCCTTTCACTATGGGCTGGACACGGCAGATACCGGCGCTGACGCCGGCCTGTGCGCGTTGCTTGGCCAGGTTCAGGTCATAGTCGGCGGCCGGGTCGAATATCGCTTTGGCCACCACTACAGCCGCGCCATCGCCGGCGCCAACCTGATAGGTCCGACCGACAGCGCCGGCCGGTTGCAAGGCGCCGCCGGCACAACCATCATCGGTTGCGGCCTTACCCCGGCCGGCTGGCACGCGCTGACTGGCGGCCGACTGCTGACCAACGCGCTGATGCCGCTCCCCTTTGCCGATGCCGAGCGCATGACGGCGATGGTCAGCATGGCGGCCGACACCCGATCGATGGTGGCGACGGTCGACGGCTGGCTGGTGGCGCATCTCGCCGGCGCCGCACCCGATGCACGCATCGCCAGCATCGACGCCTGGATCATCGACGATGGCATCGCCTACATCGACGATCTCGCCGGCGCCTTGTCGCTGTCGCGGCGTGCCCTGGAACGCCTGACCCTGCGCACCCACGGCGCGACACCCAAGCGCCTGTCGGCCAAATACCGCGCATTGAAGGCCGCCGGGCGGCTGGCGGTCGGCGAAGTGAACGATTGGCGGGCCGCCGCCGCGCCCGGACAATTCGCCGATCAGGCGCATTTCATCCGCGATTTTAGGCGCTATGTCGGCGTAACGCCGGGCCAGTTCATGGCCGATGAAAGCCTGTTCGTCCGTCGCCTGATTCGCGGCCAATGGGCGCCGGGCCGTGAGATCGGGATCAGCATATGGGCCTGACGCACGCCGCTTTTGTTCAATACGCCGGCGAGACATGTATCTAGCGTTGGCCGTTGTTTCTAGGTGGTTATCTATGCGTTGCTTCATTCTTGCCGCCGCCGTGCTGGCGCTCGCTGCACCAGGTCAGGCCGCCGTCTATGCGCCCAGCTTCGATGGCCCCAATCTCGATGCGTCAATCACCGTCCAGGAACCTACTGGCCTAACGCATAGCGTCGGTTTCGGCACGCTCGTGCTGTCAAAGGCCCAGGGTGTCGGCAGCGACGGCCCCGTCTATCCGATGAATAGTTTCTATTCGGCGGATTTCACCGCCACCGAGGATTTTTCGGCCCAGCTGACCGTCAATACTGCGCAGTTGGGCAAAACCTCGTTTGTCTTTCAGGGGTATGGGATGAACACCCTGTCGCTGACAATCTCGTCCCAGTAGATAGTGGGCTTTATTTCGCTCCAATATTCGACCAGCGGTCGCTCCATCGTGATACCCGCCGTCGGAACCCTGTTCGACCTGAAAATTACCCGCGTCGCCAATCTGGCCAGTGTTTTCGCCAATGACCAGCTGCTTTTGTCCGACTATATTGAGGACCAAACGACAGGGTTCGGTTTCGGCACGTCCAATCTCTTTGTCTTCGAGCCGGTGTATACAACCGCCCTCGTTCGCAATTTCACCGTCACCACCCCCGATCTCTGCTCGCCGGCCGCTCCCTGCACC
>JAYUUE010000323.1:0-3011 GCA_043754785.1 Polymorphobacter sp.
AAGCCTAGCGAGATCGGCTTTCCGGCGCTATTCGTCGCGCCCCCGCCGCCTTCGTTCAGCGCAAAGTCCGCCTTGATCCATTCGGGGTGTTTTTCGATCAGCCAACGAATGTTGTTGATCCGCGGCAGCGATTCCTCGCCGCAGCTGAGCACCAGCTTGATCGTGCGCTTGGGTTCGGCGCCGCCGGCTTTCAGCCGCACCAGCGTATCGGTCCAGATGGCAGCTTGCGATTTGTCGTCGGACGCGCCGCGCGCGTAGAAAAAGCCATTTTCCTCGACAAGCGTGAACGGGTCGCGGGTCCAATCCTCGCGCTTGGCATCGACGACATCGAGGTGGGCCAGCAGCATGACCGCGCCCTTCGACGCGTCGCTGCCGGCCAAGGTGGCGATCAACCCGCCATCGAGCGGCAGGCCTTCAGGCACAAAGGCGTTCAGATCGGCATCGGCGAACCCAGCCGTTTTCAATCGCGTCGCCATTCGCTTTGCCGCCAGGGTGCAATCACCGATGGCATGGCTGGTGTTGGTTTCGACGAGTTCTTTGTAAAGGCTCCGGAATGCGGTCTGGTCCGGGCGATCGGCCGCCTGTGCCACGGCCGGCAGGCTCGCTGCCAGAAGCGCTGCCGTCACCAAAAGCCGCATCAAATATCCCCCTGCCGCAATTTCGTCATGTGGCGGCAAAAGGCTTGGGGTGGCAAGCGGCGATTCCGAACCGCGGGGGGGCCTTGCCGCCGGCACGGCCACCGTCGCGGTGGTGCCGCCGATCCAGCGGCGCACAGCCGGAAGCTCCCCTCCGTCGGGATAACCCGCGCCTGCGGCGGCGTGATTGCAGTTTTAAATCCTGCATCCTTTGGCACGCGCCATGCCCTTGATATAGGCGCGGCGTACCGAGCCTGCATAAATGACTGCCTTGGCATAATTCTGCCGAGCTTCTGCCCCCGAAAGCCTGCGGATGACTCCCGAGAACGGAATGATCCCGCCCGCCGCCGATTCGCCAAGCCCGAGCGCGACTTCGGCCGGACTTTTGTCCTGCTTCTGCATCTGCGGCGAATCGACGTCGGGACCCAGCACCGCCGTCAGCTTGGTCACCGCCGCCTTGTATTGGGCGCAGGTCTTCATGCCGCTCAGGTCATAAGGCGCCGCCATGATGCGCTCGACTTCGGGGGCGACCTCTGGCTTGATGATGTTCAAATCCCTGAGCGGCTTTTCAACGATGTTCTGGCCTGTATCGAGCATTTTGCCGGTGCCGGATTTCGGCTTGTCCTGCGCGGCGCCGGCGACGGCGATTGGCAGCAGTGTCGCCGCGATCAGCAGTGTCAGGCTCGGGTTCATCGTCACGATCTCCAGGGGGTGCCGGCGTAACAATGACCACGCGGCACGGTTCCCTCAAGCCAAATTTCATTTTGCGATGCTCCCGGCACAACGCCCCTTGCCGCGAACGCCGCTGCGCAGTATGAGCCGCTCATCTCTACATGGGTAACCGCATGGAGGTCGGCCGGGATGTCCCGCCCGCCGCCACCCCCGCGTTGTCCGCAGCCATGGACCGAATTTGCAGTCTGCGACCGATCTCGACACGACACTCAACGCCATCATCGCACCGGTGGTGGAACAGCTGGGCTATGATCTGGTGCGAGTGCAACTGACCGGCAAGCCCGGCGACAAGCGCTTGCAGATCATGGCCGAGGACCGGGGTACCGGGCAGCTGACCCTGGGCCAGTGCGCCGAAATCAGCCGAGCGCTCGACCTGCCGCTGGACGAAGCCGACCCGATCGATGGCGAATATGCGCTGGAAGTCTCGTCGCCCGGCATCGACCGGCCGTTGACTCGCCCCACCGACTGGGTGCGCTGGACGGGCCATGAGGTGCGGTTGAAGATAGACCCGCCGGTTGATGGCCGCGCCCGCGCGCACGGGGTGATCGCCGGACTGGAAAATGCTATGGTGACACTGGTGATCAAGAGCGTCGGCGATATCGTCGTGCCACTGGTGGCGATCAGCGCCGCCAAGCTGGTGCTGACGCCGGCGCTGCTCAAGGCGACGCGGCCATTGAATGCCGATGGCGCCGACGAGTTGATCGAACTGCCCGATAGTGCGGACGAACCCGATTCCGCAAACGACAACGACCAAATCGAGGACTGACACCATGGCCACTGCCGTCACCGCCAATCGCGCCGAACTGATTGCCATCGCCGATGCGGTGGCGCGCGAAAAGTCGATTGATCGTGCCATTGTCATCGAAGCAATGGAGGATGCCATCCAGCGCGCCGCACGCGCACGTTATGGCGCCGAAAACGATATCCGCGCCAAGATTGACCCCAAGGGTGGTGAAACCCGGCTATGGCGCGTTCTTGAAGTCGTCGAGGAGCCCGAGGATTTCTTCAAACAGGTGTCGCTCAAGGACGCAGTCAAGAAAGACAAGACCGCAGCGCTCGGGGATTTCATCGTCGACCCGCTGCCGCCCGTCGAGTTCGGACGCATTGCCGCGCAGGCGGCCAAGCAGGTCATCGTCCAGAAAGTCCGCGACGCCGAGCGTGACCGCCAGTATGAGGAATTCAAGGACCGCGCCGGCGAAATCATCACCGGGCTCGTCAAGCGCGCCGAATTCGGCCATGTGGTGGTCGATCTGGGCAAGGCCGAGGGCGTTATCCGCCGCGACCAGCAGATCCCGCGCGAAGTGCTCAAGCCCGGTGATCGTGTTCGCGCGCTGATCGCCAGCGTCCGCCGGGAACCGCGCGGGCCACAGATTTTCCTGTCGCGCTCCGCCGGCGACTTCATGAAAAAGCTGTTCGCGCAGGAAGTGCCGGAAATCTATGACGGCATCATCGAGATCAAGGCCGTAGCGCGCGATCCCGGCAGCCGCGCCAAGATCGGCGTCATCAGCCGCGACTCCTCGATCGACCCGGTGGGCGCCTGCGTCGGCATGAAGGGCAGTCGCGTTCAGGCGGTGGTGCAGGAACTTCAGGGCGAAAAGATCGATATCATCCCTTGGTCGCCCGACGTCGCGACCTTCGTCGTCA
>JAYUUE010000324.1:0-2998 GCA_043754785.1 Polymorphobacter sp.
GATTTCCACATGGGGCGTGATCGGATATGTGGCCCGCAGGTCGACGAGCACATAGCTGGCGATGCGGCGGCTGTTGGCGGCGTTATCGAAGCTGGATCCGACCATGACCGCGGTGGCTCCGGTGGTCAGGCCGAAGCCCCAGGCATAGTCAATCAGCGTTGAAAGACTGTCCTGCGGGCGGCGCGCCAGCAACTTGCCGAAGTTGGCGCCGGGGGTGCGGTTGCGCGAATTGGTGCGCGTATAGTTGATCAGGACGCGCAAATCATCTGTCGGACGCAAGGCTGCCGTCAGTTCAACGCCGGTGGCGCGGGCCTTCAAGATGTTGTTGTAGGTACCAAAAGGACGGCCGGTGCAGATGCCGATGAGGGGTTTGATGCACGAAATGAAGTCGATGAGATTGGTTGACGTGCGTTGAAACCAGGTTGCGCTGGCGGTAAAAGCACCGTTCAGCAGCTGTTGCGTGATGCCGGCATCCCAGCCTTTGGACGTTTCGGGGCGCAGCAACTGGTTGCCGTAATCGCCCTGCAATTGGTAAAGTGATGGTGCCTTGAAGCCTTCGGCATAGCTGGCGCGCAGGACCGTGCCGGTATCGCCGGGAGTCCAGACACCACTGCCGCCAAAGGTGGTGGCGCCGCCGAAGCGATCATGATCGTCATGCCGGACACCGCCGGTGACGGTGAAGCCGGGGGCGGGAGTGGCCACCAACTGGCCATAGACGCTGTCGATGCGGGCCCGGGCGTGTTGCTGAGCCCCACCGAAGCTGCTGGTGGTGTAGCGCGAGGTTTCGCGCTCCACGCCGGCGGTTGCCTGCCAGCCGTCGCGCAGGGCGAAGATACCTTGATATTCGAAGCGTTCGTTGCGACCATCGCCGGCAAACGTTGCAAAGCTGCCGTCATCGTTGCGCCGGCGAATACGGGTAACGGCAAAGGCGAGCCGGTTGCGGAAACGACCATCAAAAAACGCCGCATTCAGCCCCGTGTAGCCGACGATTTCACGGGTTTTCGTCGTTTCGAGCGTATCGCCGAACGCAAAGTTCGGTGGCGCGAAACCATCGATATCGGCGGTGCCGTCAGCATACCAGCCGCGCGCATCGATCGAAATGGCATCGGTCAGCGCCAGGTTGAGCTTGGCGTTGGCGCCAAAGTTCTCATACCCGTCGCGCTCCGTGCCACCCCGCGCTTCGCTGAACGCTGAAATGCCGTCGGTGCGGAAGTAACCGGCGCCGGCGCTGGCGGACAACGGCCCGGCCTTGCCCGAGACATTGCCGACCACCTGCGCGGTGCCGCGATAGCCATATTCGCTGCGCAAATTGGCCTCCAGCTTGTCGGTAGGCGCACGGGTGATCATGTTGACGACGCCGCCGATGGCCTGGCTGCCCCACAGCACCGACTGTGGCCCGCGCAGCACTTCGATGCGGTCAATATTGCCGGTCAGCAAATTGCCGAAGTTGAAGCCGCCGCCGGGCGCTGCCGGATCGTTGATCTTGACGCCATCGATCAGCGCCACGGTCTGGTCGCTGTCGGCGCCGCGGATGAAGACGCCGGTGGTGCCGCCGATACCGCCATTGCGGGCAATAGTGACGCCGGGGACAGTGCGCAGCAATTCGGTAACGGTCGCGGTCTGGCGGCGGCCGATTTCGGCCGAATCGAGGACGGTGATCGATTGGCCGACGCGGGACAGCGGTTGCGGGGCGCGGTTGGCGGTCACGACGATCGAGTCGTCAGCGGCGAACGCGGGCACCGACAACGCGGCGAAAACCAGAAAATACGAGCGCATGGGAAACCTCCTTGTTGAACAACAGGAGATCGCACGCGCCAAAGGCACGGCCGGTTGAATTGCGAAACGGCAAAAGCCCCTCACGCGCGCCACCTCCTTCGATGTCGCCCACGCGGGGGTTACCCCCGATCACCCTGAACACCCCGTCAGGACAAAGGACCGACCGCGACAGGCAGGTCTCCTGGCTCCCGGGTCATTACGTCCGCCCCGCCTTCCCAACTGTTTGCACAGCCAGTGGCATGATGGGGCGACCATTATCCGGTCACAGTTGCGGGCACAGCCCCGGATTGCAGTTTGCCTGCTCCCGGGTTCCCTATTATTCCATCTCTGGAACCTGTCGCAGCGCCCCGATGGGCGCGATGTTGCGGTGCCGCAAGTGGCAGCGTGGTACGACCAGGCGTGCCGTCCAACAGCCAACCCAACACCCGACACAAGGCGACCTTATGACCAACCCCATCAAACGCTCCCTCGCCGGCCGCTCCGTCAACGCCATTGGTCTGGGCTGCATGTCGCTGTCCCACGGCTATGGCCGGGCGCCGGACACCGCCCATGCAACCCAATTGCTGAATCGTGCGCTCGATCTGGGCTATGATCACCTCGACACGGCGCGCATCTATGGCATGGGCCGCAACGAAACGCTGTTGGGCGAAGCGCTGAAGGGCCGGCGGAGCGAATTCCTTCTGGCGTCGAAATGCGGCATCATCATCGAAGGCGAAGCCCGGCGTATCGATTGCCGCCCGGCGACGATCGACGCCGCGCTGGCGACCAGCCTCAAGCTGCTGCAAACCGACCATATCGACCTGTATTACATGCATCGGCGTGACCGGACCGTGCCGATAGAGGAATCGGTTGGGGCGCTGGCGCGGCATGTCGAGGCCGGGCGCATCGGTGCCATCGGGTTGTCGGAGATGTCGGCCGAGACGTTGCGCAAGGCGGCGGCCGTTCACCCGATCGCTGCGTTGCAGAACGAATTTTCGCCGTGGACGCGCAATCCGGAGCTTGGCGTGCTGGCAGCGTGTGCCGATCTGGGCACGACATTGGTGGCCTTCTCGCCGCTGGGGCGCGGGGCATTGGCCGGCGGCGTTCCCGATATCGCCGCGCTGGAGGAACACGACATGCGGCGCACCATGCCGCGTTTCCAGGGGGATAATTGGGACCGGAACCAGACGCTGTTCCAGGGCTTTGCCGAAATCGCCGCCAACGCTGGCGTCACCCCTGCCCA
>JAYUUE010000325.1:0-2987 GCA_043754785.1 Polymorphobacter sp.
CGCTGAGCGCCTATAAGGGCAAGGTGCTGCTGGTGGTCAACACTGCCTCGATGTGCGGATATACGCCGCAATATGAAGGGTTGCAGGCGTTGCAGGACAAATACAGGGGCCAGGGCTTCACCGTCATCGGCGTGCCGTCTTCCGACTTCGATCAAGAGCTGGAATCCGACAAGGAGATCAAGACGTTTTGCGAGTCGAAGTTCGGGATCAAATTCCCGATGTCGACGAAATCGGTGGTCATCGGCGATAAGGCGGCACCTTTTTATCGCTGGGCGGCGGCAACCTTGGGCGCAGACAAGGCGCCGAAGTGGAATTTCCACAAGTATCTCGTCGGGCGCGATGGCAAGTTGATCGCGGCGTTTCCATCAAAAGTGACGCCGGGATCGCCGGAGTTGACCGGTGCGGTAACGCAGGCGATTGCGGTTAAGGGCTAGGGCAAAGCACCGCGGGCGAGGGAGCAGACGGACGCTTATTCTGCGTCCTTTGCAGGCGGTTCGCTGGCGGCGCGGTCGCGCTGTTTGCGGCGCAGTAGGTTTTCGCGCAGCGCCGCTGCCAGCCGGGCCTGGCGGGCGAATTCGGGATTGAAACTGGAGTCTTTCGCCATCGCGCTTGCATAGACCAGCGCTGATATTCTTGACAGCCCTGTCCCCCTCCCCCATAGGCCCGGTCCTTCGCCGGAATGCTGTCGTAGCTCAGTGGTAGAGCGCATCCTTGGTAAGGCTGAGGTCGGGAGTTCAATCCTCCCCGACAGCACCACCGGTGAAGCGCGTTGTGGTTTTGAACGCGAGCAATTGGCCGGCTATTTCCCGCGTCGGCAGCGGGTCTGGCAATGGCGCCGCCGCCGCCGCGCAGAACATCGTCTGCAACAATCGGCAATTTCAGCCGTTCCGCTGCCGGGCGTCCCCTCATGAGCAGTGCGTCGTTCTGCGTGCATCAAAGCCTAGCAGCGGCCGGTGAAGCGGCGTATGAGGGCGGGACATAGCTTTCAAAGGTGCTGCCATGGGCTCGTTCAGTCTCGTTCACTGGGTCATCCTCATCCTCGTCGTCATGCTGCTGTTCGGACGCGGTCGGATTTCCGATCTGATGGGTGACTTTGCCAAAGGCATCAACAGCTTCAAAAAGGGCTTGGCCGATGGCGATACGCCGGCGGCGCCCGCGCCGCCCCCGGCGCAGGTGACCAGTGTGCCGGGAACACCCGTGCAGCCCGCCACCGACGAGGTCCGGCGTTAAGGGCCTCACGCAGGAAAGCCCGGCGTGTTTGGCATTGATTCGTCCGAACTGGCGATCGTAGCGCTGGTGGCCCTGGTCGTCATCGGCCCGAAGGATCTGCCGCGCGTCATGCGCTTGGTCGGGCAATGGGTCGCCAAGGGCCGCGCCATGACCCGCCACGTTCGCGCCGGTTTCGACACGATGATGCGGGAAGCCGAGCTGGAGGAAATGCAAAAGGCCTGGGCGGCGCAAAACGAAGCCATCATGAAATCGACGGCGTTGCCCAACCCGGTGGCCAATTCGATGGCGGGGATCGACCCGGCGAGCTGGACGCTGCCCGACCCGATGAGCGCCGAGGCCGAAGCGGCTGCATTGCCGGCGCCGATTTTGGAAGTTGAAGTTGTGCCGCCGGAGAAAAAGCCGCGCGCACCGCGCAAGAAGAAGCCGGCTGCCGAAACCGTTGATGCTGGCTCCGAAGCAGATGCCCAATCCGGCTCACAAGCATGAGCGACGATGCCGATATCGAAGCCAGTAAGGCACCGTTGCTTGACCATTTGATCGAGCTGCGGGGCCGGTTGCTCAAATCGCTGGCGGCGTTCGTCATCTGCTTCGCCATCGCCTTTACCCAATCGGCGCGGATTTTCGGCTTTCTGGTCCAGCCGCTGGTCAAGGCCTATGGTCACGGCGTTACTGGCAAGCTGATTTATACCAAACTATATGAGGCGTTTTTCGTCGAAGTGAAGGTTGCGGCATTTGCAGCGATCTGCATGGCGTTTCCGATCATCGCCAACCAATTATGGGCCTTTATCGCCCCCGGCCTCTATCGACGGGAAAAACGCGCGTTCCTGCCGTTTCTGCTGGCGACGCCGATCCTGTTTACCATGGGCGCGGCGCTGGCCTATTATGTCGTGATGCCGGTGGCGTTCAAATTTTTCCTGGGTTTCCAGTCGTCGTCGGCAATCACCGGCATCGCGCAAGAGGCGCTGCCGGCGATGGGCGAATATCTTGATCTGGTGATGAACATGATCCTGGGTTTCGGCGTTGCATTTCTGCTGCCAGTGCTGCTGATGCTGCTTGAGCGGGCTGGCATAGTGACACGGCAACAGCTAATCGCCGGGCGCCGTTACGCGATCGTCGGCGCATTTGCGGTGTCTGCGGTGCTGACGCCGCCGGATGTGTGGTCGCAGTTCGCTTTGGCGATCCCTATGATGCTGCTTTACGAAGTGTCGATCTTCGGCATCTGGTTGACCGAGCGTCGGCGCGCGCGCGACACAGCGCGCGCCGAGGTGATTGCCTAGTTCTTCACATCATTGGCAGTCTTGGTAACGGCTTTGCCGACCGAGCTGACATCCTTGCCGGCGCCGCCAATGGTGTTGCAAGCCGACAGCGCGAGCGCAGCGGCGAGGGCAAGCGAAACCGTGATGGTGGAGCGCATAGGGGTTCCTGTTGGGGACTGGATGTCCTGCCGACACAATGCGCCATCGGCCCCACAGTTCCGGCATGAACGCTAATCCATCATGCGCAATGCGTGACATGCAAGCGCCGGGCTGGCATCGGTAACCGGTGAATTTCAACCTGCCAATGCGCCCACCCCCTGCCGACTTGGCGGCGCTGTTGCCATCCGGACTCCAAGCCCCGATGGTCACTGCAGTGGCGACGGCTTGGGCGCAGGCGCCATTCCTGAAAGGACTGGTGCGCAGCCGGGCTGGCGTGCTGTCAACCATCGCTGAACATGGCGTCGATGCGGCGTTTGCCAACGCGATGACAGTGGCCGCCGA
>JAYUUE010000326.1:0-2972 GCA_043754785.1 Polymorphobacter sp.
ACCGAAGCGCGTGACCTTTTGTTATCGGCCTTGCCAAGGACATGATTGCTGCAACGCAACATTTTCTTGGCAAATGCAACTGAGCCCGGCTAACCAGAGTTTGGGTGAGGGTCCGACGACGCGCAATTGCAAATGGAGATCAATCTCGTGGCTCATGTTTTTCATCCGACATCGTTGCGCGAATATGACATCCGCGGGCTGGTCGGCGATACGCTGACCGGCGAAGACGCGCGCGCCATCGGCCGCAGTTTCGGCACCATCGTCCGCCGCGCAGGCGGCAGCCGCGTCGCGGTGGGCTATGATGGCCGCGAATCGTCGCCGGGGTTCGAAACCGAACTGGTTGCCGGGTTGAACGCGGCCGGGGTCGATGCGGTGCGGATTGGCGTCGGGCCGACGCCGATGCTGTATTGGTCGGTGTATGAACTCGGCTGCGATGGCGGCGTAATGATCACCGGCAGCCATAATCCGCCGGCCTATAATGGCTTCAAGATGATGCTGAAGGACCGGCCGTTCTTTGGCGCCGACATTCGCGCGCTGGGCGACATGTCGGCGGCGGGGGATTGGGACAGCGGCGCCGGTAACCGTGAAAGCATCGAAATCATGGACCGCTATGTCGACCGGCTGCTCCAGGATTTTGATGCCACAACGCCGTTCACCATCGCCTGGGATTGCGGCAATGGGGTTGCCGGTCCGGTGGTCGAGAAGTTGGTCAAGCGCCTGCCGGGCACGCACCATGTGTTGTTCGCTGAAGTCGACGGCCGTTTCCCCAACCACCATCCTGATCCGACCGACGAAAAGAACCTGGTCGATCTCAAGCGTGTCGTTGCGGAAAAACATTGTGACTTCGGGCTGGCGTTCGATGGTGATGCCGACCGGCTGGGGGCTGTGGATGGGCTGGGGCGGGTAGTCTGGGGTGACCAGTTGCTGGGGATTTTGGCCGAGCCGGTGCTCAAGGCGGTGCCCGGCGCCACCATCATCGCCGATGTGAAGGCCAGCCAGGCACTGTATGATCGCATTGCCGAACTCGGCGGCGTGCCGCTGATGTGGAAAACCGGGCACAGCCTGATCAAGGCAAAAATGAAAGAAGTCGATTCGCCGCTGGCCGGCGAAATGTCGGGGCACATCTTTTTCAAGCACCAATGGTATGGTTTTGACGACGGCATTTATGCCGGCATCCGGCTGATCCGCGCCGTGGCGCAGCTCGGCGGGTCTTTGACGGCCTTGAAGGACGCCATGCCGGCGATGGTCAACACGCCGGAGCTGCGCTTCCAATCGAGCGAGGCGCGCAAGTTTGTCGTGGTCGATGAGGTGCTGGCTCGGCTGAAGGCGGCGGGTGCCACCGTCAACGAGACCGATGGCGCGCGAGTGACGACGCCCGACGGCTGGTGGCTGCTGCGTGCGTCGAACACCCAGGACGTGCTGGTGGCGCGCGTGGAAGCAAAGGACCAGGCGGCGCTGGAACGATTGCAGAGGGATTTGAACGCCCAGCTGGCCTTGTCGGGCGTCGCGCCGACAGTCGTGGGGCATTGAGAGATCCGGGGGCCTTTCCCGTCGGGGGGCGGACGTTACAGCGCCTTTTCGTACACCCGGTAGGTCCGCGTGACCTTGCTTTCGATGGCGTCGGCGATGGAGCGCATCGGGCCATTGTCGTCGAGGATCCAGCCGATTTCGCCTTCGCTGGCGCCGAATTTCGCAACCGCGGCACGGCGGATATATTCGATCATCTGGAACGCCATCAATGAGGCGACGCGCTGGCCTTGCAGCGACTTGCGGATGCCCATCAATGGGACGCGGATGGTTTTTACCCTGGGTGAACGCAGCCGCCACAGCAGCTTGGCCCAGCCGAATGGAAACAGCCGGCCGTCCAGGTCGCGCGTCAGTTCGTTGATGTCCGGTAACGAAATCATGAAGCCGACCGGCACACCATCATATTCGGCGATACGGATCAGGTCTTCATAGACGATGGGCTTCAGCTTCTTGCCGACATGGGCAATTTCCGCCGGAGTCAGTGGCACAAAGCCCCAATTGCTCGACCAGGCGTCGTTGAGGATATCCATGATCAGCGCTGCCTCCTCGGCGAAGCGCGACTTGTCGACCTTGCGCGTCACCAGCCTGGTGTTGCGCTCGCTGGCAGCAACGATTCGCTGGACGATCTCGGGGAACGGCTGGGTGATCTGGTTGCGCCAGGTGTGGAGATCCTTGATGCCGGCATAGCCGCGGGCTTCGACAAGCCGGCGGTAATAAGGCAGATGATGCCCCATCATCACCGTTGGCTGTTGGTCGAAGCCTTCGACCAACAGCCCGGGTTCATCCCAGATCGACAGGCTGAACGGCCCTTGCGCCCGCGTCATGCCTCCGCCGCGCAGCCAGTCCTCGGCGGTTTGCAGCAGCAGGTCGGCGACACTTTGGTCGTCGATGCATTCGAACATCCCCCAGTGCCCTGTACCGGCGCCAATATGCTGCAGCACCAACTGGTCGATCTGCGCCGAAATGCGGCCGACGACCTGGTTGTCGCGCAGCGCCAGCCAAAGCTGGGCGCGGCCGTGCTCGAACCAGGGGTTGCCCTTTATGCCGCCGATCAACGCTTGCATCTCGCTGCGCAGCGGCGGCACGAAATGCGGGTCATTGGCGTAGAGCCGGTAGGGAAGATCGATGAAGCGCGTCCGGTCGGCGGCGGTTGTTACCGGGATGATGGTCAAACCACCGGCCATTGTCATTCCAATCGATTAAGAGCCGAAATGCTAAACCCGCAATGCGGCCAATTCGCGGCAGTGCGGCTCTGCTATTCCTCGGTGCGGATGAGCACCGCCTCGCCGATCAACAGGAACAGCAGGAACGGCGCCCAGGCGGCCATCAATGGCGGCACGGTGCCGAAATTGCCCATCGCCAGCATGAAATTATCGGCGACGAAAAAGGCAAAGCCCAGAAACATGCCGATGACGGCACGGACGAACAGCCGGCCGGAACGCGCC
>JAYUUE010000327.1:0-2971 GCA_043754785.1 Polymorphobacter sp.
GGTCATGATCGCCTGGGTTTGCGGTCCGCCCAGCGTCGCCAGCGGCGCGCGATAATGCTGCGCCCAGCTATAGCCGATGAATGATGTCATCAACGCGCCGACGGTCTTGTTGGGGACCTGCCGCAAGTTCTGCACAAGGTCGGTGACCGGTGCCGCCGCCGCGACGCCGACAAGTTGCAGGTCGGGCGCATAGCTGCGCGCCAGTTGCCCCGTCCACAATGCGGCATGGCCGCCCTGCGATTCGCCCCAGACGGCAAAGCGCTTGCCGGAAGCAGCGCCGGCAATCGATTGCGCGCGGACGGCGTCGAGCACCGAACGGCCGGCGTCCAGCCCGACTAGATAGGGATGGCCTCTATCACTGCCGAGCCCCGGATAGTCGAGGGCGACGACGACATAGCCGCGCTGAACGGCGGCCAGTCCCGGCGAATGGGTCCAGAACGCCGGGCTTAGCGACGGTGCGCAGCGCTTTGCGACGCCCAGAGTGCCGTGGGTCCACGCCAGCACGTTGCGCGGCTGAGCCGGCATCGCTTCACGCGGCGCCACCACCATGCCGGTGACGCGCGACGGACGACCGTGTCCGTCGCTGGTCCAATGGATGATCTTCCAGGCCTGCATTCCGCCGGGGGTATCGAGCACGGGGTCAGCCGAAACAAGGTCTCCGGCACGCTGCGCCGACGCCATAGTCGCACCGAGGGCAATGAAAAGCGCGGTAGCGCCGGCTATGTGCTTCACGAGAAAATGTCTTGGTCAAATTGCCACATCAGCGTTTCGCCAGCGTGGAAGGGGACAAGGTCGCCGATGTTGTCGGGGACGGTATTGGAGGTGCGGGTCAGGGTGACGGCGCCCGTATTGAGCGGCAAGCCGTAAAAGCGCGGCCCGAACTCGCTGGCAAAGGCTTCGAGTTTGTCGAGGCTGCTCTCCTCCTCGAAAGTCTTGGCGTAGCTTTCGAGCGCGTAGGGCGCGTTGTAGACGCCGGCGCAGCCGCAGGCGGTTTCCTTGGTGGCGGCAGCATGGGGCGCGGAATCGGTGCCGAGGAAGAATTTCGGGTTGCCGCTGGTCGCTGCCTGCCGGAGCGACCGTTGATGGGTGTCGCGTTTGAGCACCGGCAGGCAATAAAGATGCGGGCGGATGCCGCCTTCGAACATCGCGTTGCGGTTGATGGCGAGGTGGTGCGGGGTGATGGTCGCGGCGACATTTGCCGGGGCGGCTTCGACAAAGGCGACGGCTTGGGACGTGGTAATGTGTTCGAGGACGATCCTGAGCGCCG
The DNA here is from genome assembly GCA_043754785.1 of Polymorphobacter sp. Classification (GTDB taxonomy): domain Bacteria; phylum Pseudomonadota; class Alphaproteobacteria; order Sphingomonadales; family Sphingomonadaceae; genus Sandarakinorhabdus. The sequence goes on from JAYUUE010000327.1 coordinate 1,268, forward strand.
GGAAGTCGCGGACCAATGGCGCCAATGTGCGATCGATGAACACCGCTTCGCGGTCGAAGATGTCGATGTCCGAATCGGTGACTTCACCGTGGATGAGCAGCGGCATGCCGATGCGTTGCATCGCCTCCAGCGCCTGGACGATATGGGCGATGGCGGTGACGCCACGTGCCGAATTGGTGGTGGCGTTGGCGGGATAGAGCTTGGCGGCGGTGAAAACGCCTGCGTGATGGCCGCGAACCAATTCGTCGGGATCAATGCCGTCGGTCAGATAGGCGGTCATCAACGGGGTGAAATCGAGCGCCGGATCGGCGGCGGCGATGATGCGATCCCGATAGGCGGCGGCGGCGGCGGCGTTGGTGACCGGCGGCTTCAGGTTGGGCATGACGATGGCGCGGGCGAACTGGCGCGCGGTGGCGTTGACGACCGCCGCCAGCATTGGGCCATCGCGCAAATGGACATGCCAATCATCCGGGCGGCGGATGGTCAGCGTTTCCGGCGTGATACCGGGCGGGCGCACGACCGCCGGATTCAAGACAGCGCCGCGATATCGGGCAGGGCGACGAGATCGGGGACGACGACGAGCAGCGCCGGCGCCAGCGGCGTATAGGCCAGCGCGGCGCGGATGGCCGGGGCCTGGGCGAGTGCGGCGGCGCCAAGCTGACCCTTTGGCACTGCCAGCGCGAGGCGGCCGACATAGCCGGCAGCGTTGCAAAAGGCGTATTGGGCATCGAGAGTCGAATAGCTATTGTAGGTGCGTGTCGTATATTCGTCGAAGCGGTTGAGTGCCTTGGCGCCGTCGGTGCGCTTGAAATGGCCGACCATGGTGGTTTGGGCGCGGACCAACTCTTCACTGTGTGCTTGAAGGAAGCTGTTGTAGTTTTTCGTCGTTTTCAAGAATTGCGAAAATTGGCATTGAAGGGCGGCGACATTCAACGCCGCGCGCAGGTTCCATACCGCATTGGCTTCACTCTCGGCCTGGGTCGGGCTGACCAGCACGACGGCCTTGGGCACCATGAAGCCGCCGGGGCGCTTGACCTCCTCCGCCGGAACCGGCGGGGCGAGGACGACGACGGTTTTGGCGGCCTTCCTGGCGGAAGCTGCCGGCGCTTTTTTGTCAGCGACAGGCTTTTTGGCCGGCGCTGCGGCTGCGGGTGCGGCTAGGCCGATGGCCAGCGCACCCACAAGATATGGTCGCAGAAACATTACGCAAATCCCCAAGGTCGCATGATCACGGCCGGACGCGGCACTGCCGTGCAATGCCATGTCCAACCGCGTGCTTCAATCAACCCAGGATGCTGCCGAGCTGCATGGCGACCGACATGTCGCCTTCGACCTTCAATTTGCCCATCATGAACGCCATCTGGGCATTCTGCTTGCCGGTGGCGATTTCCATGAAATCCGCCATGGCGACCTTGACGGTGCAATCGGTCGGTTCATTGGCGTTGTCGACGATGGCGGGTGATACGGTATCGTCGATGCGCACCAGGCCATCGGCGCCGAAATCGAACTTGACCGATTTTTTGAACGCGCCGCCCGCGCCGATGCGAGTCTTCATGGTGTCGGTAATTTCGTTGAGGCTCATCGACAGTCCTTCCCAAAAACTGGGCCCCAGCAAAAAGGGGCCACCTTGCGGTGGCCCCTTCCTAAACATCCAGCGCTGGATGTCGAGATTACTTCTTCTCGGTGGTCGTCGCTGTTGTGGTT
>JAYUUE010000328.1:0-2967 GCA_043754785.1 Polymorphobacter sp.
GTCATGGATGGGATGACCCCCACCCGGGCCGGCCAAGAGGCCGTCTCTCGACCTCCCCCCTGAGGGGGAGGAAAAGTGCTTGCCGCTCATTTGCGCACCCCGACCCGCTCGATTTCCCATTCCAGATCGACGCCCGAGTGCGCTTTGACGCGGGCGCGGACTTCGTCACCCAGCGCCTCGATATCGGCGCTGGTGGCGTCGCCGGTGTTGATCATGAAATTGGTGTGTTTTTCGCTGACCTGCGCGCCGCCGACGCGCAGCCCGCGGCAGCCGGCGGCGTCGACGAGTTGCCAGGCCTTTTGACCGGGCGGGTTTTTGAACGTCGAGCCGCCGGTGCGTGACCGCAGCGGCTGCGCGGCTTCGCGTGTCGCAGCGATGCGGTCCATCTCGGCGGTGATGACGGCCTTGTCGCCGGGAGTGGCGCGGAACAGCGCTTCGACGACGATATCGCCTTCGGGGAGTGCCGAGTGGCGGTAGCGGAATCCGAAATCGGCAGCGGGCACCGTTTCGATGCGGCCGTCGCGTCGGATGACCGTCGCTTCGATCAGTATAGTCGCAACATCACGCCCATAGGCGCCGGCGTTCATCCGCACGGCGCCGCCGGCAGTGCCGGGGATGCCTCGCAGGAATTCGAGCCCGGCGAGCGAGGCGTCGCGGGCGGCGCGGGCGACGGTGATGCCCATGGCAGCGGCGCCGGCGCGGATGTTGGCGCCTTCGATGCCAACCTTGGCGAAGGCTTTGGGCAGGCGGATGGTGACGCCGGGCAGGCCGCCATCGCGGACGATGAGGTTGGAGCCGACGCCGACGGGGAAGACCGGGGTGGCAGGGGACAGCGCGGCGAGGAACTGCGACAGGTCGGCGACGTCTGCCGGGCGGATGAGCCACTGCGCGGCGCCGCCGGTGCGGAACCAGATGAAGTCGGCGAAGGCGGCGTTTGCTTCGGTGGCGCCGGTGAGAAGGGGGAGGTTTTGGGCGGGGAGCGCCGCCGCGATGGCGCGCCAGACGGCGTCGGGGTGCTGGAGGATTTCGGCGTTGGTGAAGCGCAGGACGCGGTAGCCTTCGCATTGCAGAAAGGCCGTGCGCGCGGCGTCGCCTTCGACTGTGTGGAGAGTGCCGTCGGCTTCGATAACAAGCTTTGCTGCCGGTGCGAGAAAATCCGCAATATACTGTCCAATCGGAGCCTGGCGCCGGAACTTGGTGTTCGCCAGCTTTTCGCCACGCAGCATTGCCCACAGCTTTCGCTCGGCAGGCGTCATCACTGCACGCAATTCTCGGGCGCGCGATATTGCGCCCGGCACGGTTTGGGGGCGGAGGAGCATCAGCCTTTCCTCCCCTTCAGGGGGGAGGCGACTCGCGCGTCTTCGCGCGGCGGGTGGGGGTCCAGACGTGTCGATGCTGGGATGACCCCCACCCGGGCCGCGCAAGAGCGCGTCTCTCGCCTCCCCCCCTGAGGAGGAGGAACGATTTGGGCGCCTCACCGCAACTTCCCTATCGCGTCCGCCAGACCGGCCGCCCATTTGGTGATGTCGCCGGCGCCCAGGCAGACGACGAGATCGCCGGGTTGGGCGTCCAGCGCCAGCTTAGCGGCCAAATCGTCGGCGCTCATCACGGTGGTCGCGGCGCGGTGGCCGGCGCCTTGCAGGCCCGTTACCAGCGCCGCTGCGTCGACTCCGGCGATCGGCGCTTCGCCGGCGGCATAGACCGGCGCGACATAGACAGCGTCAGCGTCGTTGAAGGCTGCCTGGAACTCGCCCATCAAATCGCGCAACCGAGTGAAGCGGTGCGGCTGGACGACCGCTAACACTCTGCCCGCCCCGACGCCTTCGCGTGCGGCTGCGAGTACGGCGCGGATTTCGACCGGGTGGTGGCCGTAATCGTCGATGATCGTCACACCACCCGTCTCGCCGACATTGGTGAAGCGCCGCTTGACGCCGCCGAAGCGGGCGAAGCCATCGCGGATCGCCGCGTCGCCGATCCCCAGTTCCACCGCCACGGCCACCGCCGCCAGCGCGTTCTGGACATTGTGGCGGCCGGGCATCGGCAGCATCAGGTCTTCGATGCGGCGGCTGGCTTCCCGCAACCGCACCGTCACGGCAAAGCGATTGCCACCCGGCACCGGGGTGACATTTTCACCGCGCACATCGGCGGTGGCGGCAAAGCCATAGGTGATGATGCGGCGATCGGGGACCAGCGGCAGCAGTGCCTGGACTTCGGGATGGTCGATGCACAGCACCCCGGCGCCATAAAACGGCACGGCGTTGACGAACTGGCGGAAGCCGTCGCGGACCTTGTCGAAATCGCCCCAGTGATCGAGGTGTTCGGGGTCGATATTGGTGACGATGCCGATGGTGCCGCCGAGGCGCAGGAAGCTGCCATCGGATTCATCGGCCTCGACCACCATCCATTCGCCCTCGCCCAGCCGGGCGTTCGAGCCATAAGTGTTGATGATGCCGCCGTTGATGACGGTCGGGTCGAGGTGGCCGGCATCGAGCAGCGCCGCGACCATCGAGGTGGTGGTGGTCTTGCCATGGGTGCCAGCCACCGCGACGCACGACTTCAGTCGCATCAGTTCCGCCAGCATTTCGGCGCGGCGCACGATGGGGATGCGTTTGGCTTGCGCCGCGACGACTTCGGGGTTGTCGCGCTTGATCGCAGTCGAGGTGACGACGACTGCGGCTTCGGCGACATTGTCCGCCGCTTGCCCGATGAAGACCTTGATGCCCTTTTCGCGCAATCCCGCAATGACATAACCCTCGGCGCTATCGCTGCCTTGCACGGCGAAGCCCAGGTTGGCCATGACTTCGGCGATCCCCGACATGCCGATGCCGCCGATACCGACAAAGTGGATGATGCCGATATCGGTGCGGAAACCCGAGGATTTGCTGGCAACGTTCATGGGCGGGTTCCGGTTGCGATCACTAAATCCGCCAGCCTCGCTGCGGCATCGGGGTGGCCGACGCTGCGCGC
>JAYUUE010000329.1:0-2967 GCA_043754785.1 Polymorphobacter sp.
GGGCGCTTTTCCAACCAAGTGAAGAAAATCGGCTCGTGCACCAGTACCAGCACCGGCTTGCCTGGCGGCGCGGTGCGTATCGCCCGCCTCATCGCCTCAACCGCCGGGCTGCCGCGATCGATGTCATTGGCGCCGACGATGGTCAGCGGCCCTACATCGGCGCGCTCGCCGACCAGCAGTCGTACCGGGCCACCGGCGAACGCCGCCGCCGTATTACCGGCGCCATCATGATTGCCGAGCACCGCAAACACCCCCAGCGGCGCACGCAGCGCATCGAACGGCGCCAGCGCGGCGCGGGTCTGCGCCTTGCTCCAGCGAGCCGGATCGCCGCTGACATAGTCCCCAGTCAACACGATGATGTCGGGGTGCAACGCGTTCATCATCGCCGCCACCCGCCGCAACCGCTCGGGCGGCATGTCGATGGCGCTGGCGTGGCTGTCCGACAGTTGAACGATGCGCAGCGGCGCCGCCAACCCCGGTACTGGCAACGTATAGCGCACCACGCGCGGGTCCTGTCCCGCCGACACGACGCCGAATGCCGCCAGCGCCAGTGCACCGGCAATAATAACCAGCAAAATCCATCGCATGGCCTCAGCTACGCGCCTTGTTCTCACGGTTTTCCGCCATAAATGCCGTCAGCGGATTCAGCCCCTCGACCAGCGGCTCACCAGCCGCCACCCGGCGCAGTTGCTGGTAATACCAGGCCTGGGCCGCAAAGCCGTTGACCGCACGCACGAGCTTCGACGGCGAATTCGGCCCCAGCCACCCCGGGCCAACCCGCAATGCCTGTTCGGGGCGCGGCAACTCGTCGCTGTGTCCCGCCAGGATCTCGGCCACACATTCGGGCGTCGCGCACAGCGGACGCGCTATGCCGACCATGGCGATTCCGGTGTCCAGCGCCGCCTCCATGCCTGCCAACGTACGAAAGCCGCCCGTCACCAACAACGGCGGCGTCCGCCCCAGCATCAATGCCTTGGCCAGATCGACGAAATACGCTTCACGCGCCCGCGACGATGCCTGCTTCGGCTGCTCCGGCGGCGTCATCCCGGCAAAATCCATCATCGCCGGCTGCTCATACGTCCCGCCCGAGATCTCGAGCAGATCGACCCCAAGATCCTTCAGCCAGCCGGCGACGATGATGCAATCGTCAAAACCGAAGCCGCCCTTCTGGAAATCGGCACTGTTCAGCTTGACCCCGACGCCGAAGTCATCGCCCACCGCCGCGCGCACCGCCTTGACCGTCTCCACCAGAAACCGCGCGCGATTTTCCAGCGAACCACCCCAGGCATCGGTCCGCAAATTCGCCAGCGGCGACAGGAATTGCGAGATCAGATAGCCATGCGCCGCGTGAATTTGCACGCCGCCGAACCCCGCCGCACGCGCCGTCACTGCCACCTGTGCAAAGCGCGCGATCAGCGCCAAAATCTCGGCGTCGGTCAGCGGCACCGGCACCCCGAACTGCCCGCCCGGCAACCCCAGCACCACCGCACTCGGCGCCTTTGGGTGGGCGTTGACGATTTTCTGCGTCTGCCGCCCGGCATGGCTGATCTGCACCCAGGCCTGGGTATCATGCTCGGTCGCCGCTGCCGCCCAGCGCGCCCATGCCGCCGTGGCCCCACCCGTCAGCGGACCGTCGCAAATCACATTGCCCGGTCGCTCCAGGTGCGCCCGGTCGATCTGCACATTGCCGGTGATCGACAGCCCGATGCCGCCCGCCGCCCAGCGCCGATACAGCCGGACATGATCGTCGTTCGGCACACCGTCGCGCCCCGCCAGCCCTTCAGTCATTGCCGCCTTGGCCACCCGGTTCTTGAACCGGGCGCCCGACGGCAGCGCGAAGGCCTCGCCGAGCACTATGCCGCGGCCTTCAGCTTTGCCCGCCCATAGAAGGTCTCACCCGCAGCCGCCATGTCGCGCAGCAGCTGCGGCGGGGTGAAACGCTCACCATGCGCCTGCGCCAGCCGGTCGAGCGTCGCGACGACATTGGCCAGCCCGACTGTGTCCATATGGCTGAACGGCCCGCCGGTGAACGGCGCAAATCCCCAGCCGAAGATCGCCCCCAGGTCGCCGTCTTCCGGCGTTTCGAGCACACCATCGGCAAAGCAGCGCGCGCATTCGACCAGCTGGCGATACAGCAGGCGTTCTTTCACCTCAGCCGGGGTCGGCTGCACTTCGGCCAGACCGCCGGCGACGGTTGCCGACAATTCCGGCCACAGCGATTTCTTGCCGCCCTCAGGGTAAACATAGAACCCCTTGGCGTTCTTGCGCCCCTGCCGCCCCAGTTCGTGCATCTTGGTGATCACCGCATCGGCCGGACCCGGCTTATAGGCATCGCCCAGATCGGCGCGCGTCTGCTGGCCGACCTTGTAGCTCAGGTCGAGCCCGACTTCGTCGTTCACCGCCAGCGGCCCAACCGGCATCCCCAGTTGCCGACCCACGTTTTCGATCAGCGCCGGCACCGTGCCTTCGCCGAGCAGGGCAAGTCCTTCCTGGATATAGGTGCCGAAGCAGCGCGACGTGTAGAACCCACGCGAATCATTGACGACAATCGGCGTCTTGCGGATGGCGGCGACATAATCCAACGCCTTGGCGATGGCCTCGGCCCCGGTCTTCTTGCCGACGATGATCTCGACCAGCGGCATCTTTTCCACCGGCGAAAAGAAGTGAATGCCGATAAAGTTCTCCGGCTTCGACCAGGCTTCGGCCAGCCCGGTGATCGGCAGGGTAGACGTGTTGGAGCCAAAAATCGTCTCCGCGCCGACCACCGCTTCGGTCGCCCTCGTCACATCGGCCTTGATCTCGCGCGTCTCGAACACCGCTTCGATGATCAGGTCACAACCCTTCAGGTCGGCATAATCCGCGGTCGGATGAATCCGGTCGAGAATGACCTGCGCCTTGGCCGGGTCCATGCGCTTTTTCGCCAGCCGGTCGGCGGTATATTGCTTGCCCTTCTCCGCCGCCGCGAGA
>JAYUUE010000330.1:0-2967 GCA_043754785.1 Polymorphobacter sp.
CAAGACCTTCGATTGGCCGACGCTGCGCGACAATGTCTTGGCTGAAGTCGACCGGCTCAACGGCATTTACCAGAACACACTCGACAGCAACAAGGTCGCCACCGTCCACGGCCGCGCGACGTTCGTTGATCCGCACACCGTCGAAGTGGATGGAAAGCGCATCACCGCCAAGCACATCCTCATCGCCACCGGCGCCCGGCCCTTCGTTCCCGACATCCCCGGCGCCGACCTCGGCATCACGTCGAATGAAGTCTTCCACCTTCCAGCGCTGCCGAAACGCATCGTCATCGCCGGCGGCGGCTATATCGCCAATGAATTCGCCGGGATTTTCCACGAACTCGGAGTCGAGGTCACGCTGTTCAACCGCAGTGAAACCATCCTGCGCGGCTGGGAACCCGCGCTCGCCGACCGGCTGCTGACCATTTCCATGGCAAAGGGCATCGATTTCAAGCTCAACTGCCAGCTCGAGCGCCTCGAAAAGACCATCGATGGCATCACCGTCCACTTCGCCGATGGCAAGGCCATCGCGACCGACGCCTTCCTCTGGGCCGTCGGCCGCCGCCCCAATGTCGAGGGCCTGGGCCTCGCAGCCGCCGGCGTCGCGCTCGGCGACAACGACGCCATCAAGGTCGACGACGACAGCCAGACCAATGTTGCGCACATCCATGCTGTCGGTGACGTCACTGACCGCATCCAGCTCACCCCCATCGCCATCCGCGAAGGCCACGCCGTCGCCGACCGGCTGTTCGGCACGCGCCACTGGCAGGTCGATTACAGCTGCGTTCCAAGCGCGGTCTTCTCCAACCCGCCGCTGGGCAGCGTCGGGATGACCGAGGCCCAGGCGCGCAACACGTATGGCACCGTCAAGATTTTCGCGTCGGATTTCCGCCCGATGCGCAACGTGCTGGCCGGTCGCAACGAGCGCTCGCTGTATAAACTCGTCGTCGATGCCGCCAGCGACAAGGTTGTCGGCGCGCACATGATCGGGCCCGATGCGCCGGAAATCCTTCAGGCCGTTGCCATCTGCATCAAGGCGGGCCTCACCAAGGAACAGTTCGACGACACCGTCGCGCTGCATCCGACGATGAGCGAAGAGCTGGTTTTGATGCGCTGATGCGCTCCGCTTCTTGAAAGACCCGCAGCAAACAGGCACAGACGCCGCCATCATGACCATGACCAACAACTGGACCCCAACCAGCTGGCGCGCCCATGAGGCCCGCCAACTGCCGACCTATCCCGACGCGGCCGCGCTTGCCAAGGTCGAGGGCGAACTCAAATCCTACCCGCCGCTGGTCTTTGCCGGCGAAGCCCGCGACCTGACCGCCAGCCTTGCCACCGTCGAGGCCGGCAACGCCTTCCTGCTCCAAGGCGGCGATTGCGCCGAAAGTTTCGCCGATTTCCACCCCAACAATATCCGCGACACCTTCCGCGTCCTCCTCCAGATGGCGGTGGTGCTTACCTTCGCGTCGAAGCTACCGGTCATCAAGGTCGGCCGGATCGCCGGGCAATATGCCAAGCCGCGGTCGGGAGACTTCGAGGAAATGGAAGGCGCTTCCCTCCCCAGCTACCGCGGCGACAATGTCAACGACATCGCCTTCACCCCCGAAGCGCGCACGCCGGACCCCGAACGCATGCGCACCGGTTACATGCAGTCGGCCGCCACGCTCAACCTGCTGCGCGCCTTCTCCAGCGGCGGCTACGCCAACCTCCACCAGGTTCACAAATGGAACCTCGATTTCACCGGGCGGTCATTGTGGTCCGATCAATACAAGGCGCTCGCCGATCGTATCGGCGAAGCCCTGGACTTCATGGCCGCCTGCGGCATCTCGCCGGAAACCGTACCGCAACTGAAGGGCACCAGCTTCTTCACCAGCCATGAGGCGCTGCTGCTGGGCTACGAACAGGCGATGACCCGCCAGGATTCACTGACCGGGGACTGGTACGACACCTCGGCACACATGCTGTGGATCGGCGACCGCACGCGCTTTCCGGGCTCGGCGCATGTCGAGTTCCTGCGCGGCGTCGGCAACCCTCTCGGCCTTAAATGCGGCCCGAGCATCGAACCCGATGACCTGCTGCGCCTGCTCGACACGCTCAACCCCGAGAACATTCCCGGCCGCATGACGCTGATCACCCGTTTCGGCCATGATAAGGTCGAGGCGCACCTGCCGCGCCTCATTCGCGCCGTGCAAAAGGAGGGCCGCCGCGTCATCTGGTCGTGCGACCCGATGCACGGCAACACCGTCAAGGCCGCCGGCGGCCTCAAAACGCGCCCGTTCGACCGCATCCTGTCCGAAGTCAAAAGCGTTTTTGCAGTGCACCGCGCCGAGGGCAGCCATGCCGGCGGCATCCATATCGAAATGACCGGTCAGAATGTGACGGAATGCACCGGCGGTGCCATCGCCATTACCGATGAAGGCCTCGCCGACCGCTATGAAACCCAGTGCGACCCGCGCCTCAACGCCAGCCAGAGCCTGGAGCTGGCGTTCCTGATCGCCGAAGCGTTGAAGGCCGAGCGCGAGGCACATCAAGACAAGGCAGCTTGACACGGCGTGGCCCAAGGCTCACCTCCCCGGTTCCGCTGCGGCCCCTTCGTCTAGCGGTCAGGACGCGGCCCTCTCACGGCTGAAGCACGGGTTCGATTCCCGTAGGGGTCGCCAAGCGCCGCCAAGCCCTTGATATTGCTAGAAAACGTCCTATCTTACATAAGCTTAGCCGCCCGGTGGTACAAAAGGGTGGTACAAAGTGAGATATCGGATGCCTCAGCTCACAGTGCATAAAAAGTCCTCGAACCTCTGGTTCCGGATGGTTGTGCCCGCGAGACTGCGCGCAAAGATCGGCAAGACCGAGATCAAATTCTCGCTCGGAACCGCCAATCCTTCTGAGGCAAAAATCCGGCACAATGCCGCGCAGATGGAATGGGGTCAGCGCTTCCTCGAGCTGGACAGGGAGGCTGAGTTTGAGAAC
>JAYUUE010000331.1:0-2962 GCA_043754785.1 Polymorphobacter sp.
ATCGGGGACGAGCCCGGCATAGCGGCGGGCGATCTCCATGTTCGATTTGGCGAGCACCATTTCCAGATTGGACAAAGTGGCGGCGAGGAATGGCCAGGCGGCGACCATTTCGGCAAGCAGCCCCTTGTCTTCGAAACCCGCCAGCGCGGCGCCGGTGCCGTACCAGCCCGGCAGCATGATGCGCGCCTGGGCCCAGCTGAACACCCACGGGATGGCGCGGAGGTCCTCGATACGGTCCGACCGGGTGCGCGACGCCGGGCGCGAGCCGATTTTCAGCTCGGCGATTTCAGTGATCGGCGTGGCGGCGCGGAAGAAGGCGTTGAAACCCGGCGCCTCGTACACCAGCCCGCGATAGCTGCGATAGGCCGCAGTGCTGATGCTCGCCATGGCGGTGCGGAAGCGGGCGAAATCGGCGGCGCTGAGGCGCGGCGGTTCGAGGCTGGCAAGCAGCGTGGCGGCGGCCATGGTTTCGAGGCTGGTTTCGGCAACGGCGGGCGTGCCATATTTGGAGGCGATGACTTCGCCCTGTTCGGTGATGCGGATGCGCCCCATGACGGTGCCCTGCGGCTGGGCCCGAATGGCGTCGAACGCCGGGCCACCGCCGCGCCCGACGGCGCCGCCGCGGCCGTGGAACAATTGCATCCGCAAGTTGCGTGCCGCGAAAACTTCGGCGAGCGCGAGGGCGCCCTCGTGGAGCGACCAGTTCGAAGTGAGGTAGCCGCCGTCCTTGTTGCTATCGGAATAGCCGATCATGACTTCCTGATAGCCGCGGGCAGCAGCAAGGGCCGCCGCTTTCGGTCGCCCCAGAAAATGCGCCATGACGGCGGGGGCGGCCTCGAGATCCTCGATGGTTTCAAACAGCGGCACTGCCATGATGGCGCACGATGGCGAGTCTCCTGGGGTGTAAACGCCGACGTCCTTCAACAGCAGATAGACTTCGAGCAGGTTCGAGACGCCGCTGGTTTTGGAAACGATATAGGCACGGATGACCTCCGGGCCGAAGCGCGCATGGGCGGCGGCGGTAGCGCGCAAGATTGCCATTTCGCCAAGGGTTTCGGCGCTGTAGTTCGCATAGGCATTGAACAGCAGGCGCGGCGAGGCGAGTTCCGCGCCGAGCAGCGTGATGCGGGCGTCTTCATCCATCGCTTCATAGGCGTCGGTGACCCCCGCGGCTTTCAACAGTTCGGCCACCACCCGCGCGTGGACATCGGCGTTCTGGCGCAGATCGAGCGTTGCAAGGTGAAAGCCGAAGATTTCAACGGCGCGGATGAGGGCATCGAGACGCCCGCCGACCATGACCTGGCCGCCGTGTGTGGCGAGCGAGGCGGCGACGGTGCGCAGGTCGGCGAGGAGGTCATCGGCGCGGGGATAGACGGCGCCGCCAACGAGTGCGGCGAGCGGGGGGGCGCGGCTGGTCAGCGTCTGGTAGCTGGCGGCGGTGCGCGCATAAATGCCGGTGAGCGCGCGGCGATAGGGTTCGTCGGCGCGGCTGGCGGCAGTGTCGCCGCTGGCTTCGGCGAGGGCTGCGAGGCCCGGGGTGACGCCAACCATGGCGGACGACATCGACAGCTCGGCGCCGATGGCGTTGAGTTGCGCCAGATAATGGCCGATGGCGATGCCGGCTTGTGCCGCGAGCGCCGCCTCCAAAGTCGCTGCGTTGACGTTGGGGTTGCCGTCGCGGTCCCCGCCAATCCAGCTGCCGGGGCGCAGGAACGGCGGCAGTTTGGCGCCGGTGAGCGCCTCCCAGCGCGCGTGGAGTTTGGGAAGCACGGGGAGAAAGCTACCGCCGAGATACGATAGCGCCGACTGGATTTCATCGAGGACGACGGGTTTGACGGCGCGCAAAGGGCGGGTTTGCCAGAGGATGGTGATCTGGCGGACCAGCTCGGCTTCGGTTTCCACGTCGCAAAAGCCCGACCGGCAATTCGCCATCAGCGCAGCAATGGTCGATTCGCGGTCGATCATGCTCTTGCGGCGGACTTCGGTGGGGTGGGCGGTGAGGACGGGGACGATCAGCGCGCCTTGCAGCAGCGCGATGACCGCGACGCGATCGACGTCGGCCGCTGCAAGGGTTTCCATGGCGCCGGCGATGGTCGCGGTGCTGCCGGCTTCGCTGCGATCTTCGGCGAGGTTGGCGAGCAGCGAGAACAACAGGAAACCGCGCACGAAACGCAGCGTGTCGCCGAGATCGAGGGTGCCGAGCCGCGCGCTGAGCGCCGCGGTAGCGGCGGCATCGGGGTTGCGGTGCGCCGCGACCGAAGCCTGGCGGACGCCTTCGATGGCGGCGAACACCGCGTCGCCATCCTGCGCGCGGATTACATCCCCCAGCAGGCGACCGAGATAACGGACGTCTGCGCGGTCGGGGCCGCGGTCTGGGCCGCGGTCGGATGTGTCGGGCTCGGCGCGGGACTTGAGGGTCATCCGGGGGGCCTTTGCGCTGTTGTGCGGCGCAGCATAGACCGGACACCCGCTGTGCGGAAGGGCTGTGGCGTTCGCGTCACTGTGCCTTTGCCAGCATTTCGCCCATCAGCTGGTGGAGCATGTTCACGGCTTTCAACGGCCGCACCATGACCTTGAAATGGGTGATCTGGCCGGCGCCGTTCCAGGTGATCATGTCGATACCATCCACCTTTATGCCGTTGATGATGGTCTGGAAATTGAGGATGACGCTGTTCGGGCCGGTCCATTCACCGACATAATGGAAGCCCGGACCGCCGAGCACCTTGTCGGCGCTCGACAGATATTTGAAGACAATGTCGCGGCCGCGCTGGGGGTTGTGGACCACGGGGCTTTCGAACACCGCATCGGGGTGGAGCATGGCGTAGAGCGCCGCAGGATCGGGGTCCTGGATATGGGCGTGCCAGCGTTCGAGCGGGGTCATGCGGGGGCCTCCAGCGGTTATCCGGGGCGCAGCATACGGCCAGTTCCCGGTCTTCAGCCCTCCCGAAATCGGGGGGCTATG
>JAYUUE010000332.1:0-2954 GCA_043754785.1 Polymorphobacter sp.
ACATCGGTGCCGCCGCCCGCGGCATTGTCGCGCGTCGGTGCAACGCCGAGCGGCGCCAGCACAGCCTGCATTTCGGCAACCAACGGCAGCCCGGTTTCAGCGACCTTCGTCGACAAGCGATAGACCCGGTCCGCACCGAAATCGCTTTCACCGGCGAGCACGATGTTTTCGGCATTCGGCGCCTTGGCATGGGCATCGGCATAGGCCCTGGCACCGCCGCCCCCGATCTCCTCGGCACCCCAGAACACCACCCGGACGGTGCGGCGCGGCTTGATGCCTGCGTCCTTTATGGCCTTGGCCGCAGCAAGGGTGATCACCATGCCGGCGCCATCATCGATGACACCCTGGCCGATGTCCCAGCTGTCGAGATGCCCGCCGATGACGATGATTTCCCCCGGCACCGTGCCAGGAATCTCGCCGGAAACATTGGCGGACTCGCCCTTGGGGTTGAATGTCGGCGTCGAAACAAGCTTCACCGACACCGATCCGGTGGCCAGCTTGCGCGCCAGCAGCTCGGCATCGGGCAACGACAGCGCGGCGGAGGGAATCGGCAGCACGCCCGGCGCCGGCACCGTCGATCCGGTGTGCGGGTTGCGGTGATAATCGGTGCCCAGACTGCGGATCAACACTGCCAGCGCGCCCTTGGATTGCGCCAGCGCCGGCCCGGCGCGTCGCACGGCACCATTGGTGCCATAGCTGGAACCATCCTGCGCCCGCATCATGTGATGGTCGATGAAGGCGATCTTGCCGGCCAGACTCCCCGGTACGGCGGCCTGCAAGGCGGCGTAGTCGGCGAAATAGACCACCGGCGCGGTGGTCCCATCCGGCGGCGTCGCGCCGCTGTAACCCAGCGCCGCGATCGCCAGCTTTTGCCCGGTGCCGACGATCTCGGCACTTTCTGCGCCGCGTTGCCACACCGGCAGCGCGAACGACTCGGTCTTGATATTGCTCAGCCCTGCTGCCTCCATGGCTTTCACCGCCCAGTCGCGGCCGCGACCTTCGGCCTCGGTGCCGGCCAGCCGTTGGCCGACCGTTGTCGTCAGATTTTCCAGCATCGGCCAGGCTTCGGACTTTGTCAGCGCCGCATCGCGCACCGCCGCCGCCTGTTCGGTGCGCGTCGTCGCGAGCGCTGGAACGGCGGTGGTCGACAACAGGCTGGCGACAACGAGCGAGCGGATCATCAAGACACTTTCGTTTCATCGGGCAGGGACTTGACACATTGCCGCCGCCCGCGCCGATGGCAAGCATGGTTTTGGTCCACCCTCGATGAGCCAGCAGCGCGTCCGCGCCGTCACCGCCCTGCGCAGCCAGCTCGAAGCTTCGCTGCTCAAAGGCTCGATTGTCGCCACCATCGGTGTCGCCGGCGCCGGCGTTGTCATCGGGCTGGTGTCGCGGTCGATGTCGATCGTCTTCGATGGGCTGTTTTCGGGTATCGATGCCGTAGTCGGCGTGGTGACGCTGGTTGTCGCACGACTGCTCGCCAGCGAAGGCAACCACCGCTTCCAATATGGCTATTGGCACCTCGAACCGCTGGTGCTGGCGCTCAATTCCTCGGTGCTGGTGCTGCTCTGCGGCTATGCGTTCCTGAATGCCGTCCAGGGTCTGCTCACCGGCGGCCATGCCCTGCGCTTGGATATGGGCATCGTCTATGCGGCCGTGGTGGCGCTGATCTGCCTTGCCATGGCGCTGCGCCTGCGCGCCGCCAACACCCGCATCGAATCGGAACTGATCGCGCTCGAGGTGCACAGCTGGCTGATGTCGGCATTCATCACGCTGGCGCTGCTGATCGCCTTTGCCGGCGCCATCGCCATCAAGGGCACGGCGTTCGAATATCTGACGCCTTATGACGATCCGGCGGTGCTGGCGGTGTTGGCGCCGGCGCTGCTGCTGGTGCCGCTGCGCACCGCGCGCCAAGCCTTTGCCGAAATTTTCCTGATCACCTCGAAGGAAATGGATGCCGACGTGAAAGCGGCGGCGGCGGCGGCGGTGGCCCGCCACGGCTTCACCAGCTTCAACAGCTATGCCGTCGAAGTTGGCCGCGCCCGTTTCATCGAAATCTCGTTTCTCGTCCCCGCCGACCTGCCGGTCGCGTCCGTGAGCGATTTCGACGCCATCCGCCACGAAATCGCCGGGGCGCTCGGCGGCACCGGGCCGGAGCAATGGCTGACCATCGTCTTCACCAGCGATCCCGATCTGGTGTGACCCGCGGCGCAAGCGGCAAGACGATCTCACGCCGCTATTTGAACTCCGGCTCCGCATCCGCTAAACGCCGCGCAATCCCGCAGCTCGAAACCGAAAGCCCCCAATCGTGGCCTATCAATACGCTTATGTGATGAAGGGTCTTTCCAAGACCTACCCCGGCGCGCCCAAGCCGGCGTTCAAGGATATCACGCTCAGCTTCCTGCCCGGTGCCAAGATCGCCATCATCGGGCCCAACGGCGCCGGCAAATCGACGCTGATGAAAGTCATTGCCGGCATTGACAAGGAATATGTCGGTGAGGCCTGGGCGGGGGAGGGCATCACCGTTGGCTATCTGGCGCAGGAACCCCAGCTCGATCCGACCAAGGATGTGCGCGGCAATGTCATGGACGGCGTGCGCCCGGTCGCTGAAATGATGGATCGCTTTAACGCCATCTCGGGGGAAATGGCCGATCCCAAGGACGACACCGATTTCGACAAGCTGATGGAGGAAATGGGCACGCTTCAGGAACAGATCGATACGGTTGACGGCTGGACGCTCGACAACCAGCTCGAAATCGCCATGGACGCGTTGCGTTGCCCGCCCGGCGACTCCAGCGTCGACAAGCTTTCGGGCGGCGAAAAGCGCCGCGTCGCGCTCTGCAAGCTGCTGCTTGAAAAGCCCGATATCCTGCTGCTCGATGAGCCGACCAACCATCTCGACGCCGAAAGCGTCCAATGGCTGGAGAACCATCTCAAGGAATACAAGGGAATGG
>JAYUUE010000333.1:0-2940 GCA_043754785.1 Polymorphobacter sp.
CCCAGGCCAGCGCCTTGCAGAAACCCCGAGACCATGAACGGCGTCGCCCCCATCAAAGGCGCGAATTGCATCATCAGCCACATCGACATCGCCGCCATCGCCAGCCCGGTGGCGAGCAAATAGCGGGCATCGACATGCCCAAGCAATTGCCCGGCGCCCATCATCGCCATCATCATGCCGACGCCGCGCGGCATTTGCAGCATGCCGGTGGCGATGACGGGATAGCCGAACAGCGTTTGCAGCATCGTCGGCAACAGCGCCGTGGTGCCGACGAGCAACAACCCGATCAGTGTGATGAAGGCAAAGCCGGTCATTACGTTGCGGTCACGCAGGATGCGCTTGTCGATCAGCGCGTCGCTGCTGGTCATCACATGGACGCCAAAAGCCCAGAGCGCGGCGGCGGCGATGCCGGCTTCGGCGCAGACCTCCCAACTGGCAAACCAGTCAAGTTGCTGGCCACGATCGAGGCACAGTTGCAACGCTGCGACCCCGACGGCGAGCAGGCCGAAGCCGAGCAGATCGAACCGCCGGGCGACGCTGTCGACGCGCGGCAGCACGGCACTCGCCCAAAGCAGCGTGAGGATGCCGACCGGCAAGTTGATGAAGAACACCCAGCGCCAATCGAAACGTTCGGTCAGCCAGCCGCCGATGACCGGACCCATAATCGGCCCGACCATGATGCCGACGCCCCACCACGCCATCGCCTTGCCATGCTTGGCCTTTGGCCAGACATCAAGGACATAGGCCTGGCCGAGTGGCGCCAAAAACGCTCCGGAGGCGCCCTGGACCATGCGGAACGCCACCATCTGCTCGAGCGATTGGGCCAGCCCGCACGCCATCGATGCGAGGGTGAAGCCGGCGACGGAATACAGGAACAACTGCCGCCGCCCGACTTTGCTGGCCAGAAAACCGGTCAGCGGCGTCGCAATGGCTGTCGCGACGATATAGCTGGTCAGCACCCAGGCGATGGTATCACTGGCAGCGCCGAGCGACGGCTGCATGTGCGGCAGCGCGACATTGGCGATGGTCGAATCGAGAATCGTCATGAAGGTGCCGAGCATGACGACGATGGTGATGACAATGGGGCCGGCGGCGGCGCGGGCGGGAAGGCTGGGGGCGGCGGTGGCCATACAGGCTTATCTCGCTCGCTTGTAGGAGGAGCGCAGGCCACCCTCACCCGGGCCGCGCCAAGTCGCGCGTCTCTCGACCTCTCCCGTCGAGGGAGAGGTGACCGAGGCGCTCATTTCGGTGTTTCCACCGTCACCGTCGCCGACAGGCCGGCGATCAGTGGCACCGCCGTGTTGTCGGGCAAGGCGATGCGCACCGGCACGCGCTGGACGACCTTGACCCAATTGCCGGTGGCGTTCTGGGCCGGCAGCACCGAAAATTCGCTGCCGGTGCCGGCGCCCAGGCTTTCGACACGGCCGATGATCGGCTGGCCTGGCCAGGCATCGAGCTTGACCGTCGCACGCTGCCCGAGGCGCATGTGCTCGAGATCGGTCTCCTTGAAATTGGCTTCGATCCAGCGGCGGCCACTCATCACCAGCGACATGGTCGGGATGCCGGCAACCAGCACCTGGCCCGGTTGCACCTTGCTGGTCTGGCTGGCGATGCCATCGGCAGGCGCGTGGATAATGGTGCGAGACAGCTCGAATGCCGCCTTGTCGCGCGCCGCCATCGCCGCCAGTACCAGCGGGTGGATTCCCCTGCCGGCGCCGTTGGCGGCGGCGCGGGCGCTGGCTTCATCGGCAACCGCCGAAGCGAGTTCGCTTTGCGCCTTTTGCATCGCGAATTCGGTCGCCTGAACGCGGGCCCGGGTGGTGAAGCCATCCTTGAACAGCGATTGCTGGCGGTCCAGTTCCTGCCGCGCAAATGCCACGGCGTCGCGCTTGCCCGCCACGTCTGCCGTCTTGCCGGTGGTGCCGGATTGCAGCTCGGCGGCTTGCAGGCGCGCCGCAGCGACATTGGCTTCGGCCTGCGCCAGCGCGATTTCGAAAGGCTCACGGGCAATGCGGATCAGCACGTCGCCGCGTTTCACGGCCTGGCTTTCGCGCGGCCCCACCGCGATGACGCGGCCGGTGACATCGCTGCTGATCGAAACCTTGTCCTGCTGGAC
Source organism: Polymorphobacter sp. (assembly GCA_043754785.1). GTDB lineage: Bacteria > Pseudomonadota > Alphaproteobacteria > Sphingomonadales > Sphingomonadaceae > Sandarakinorhabdus. Next base: position 2,117 of record JAYUUE010000333.1, read on the forward strand.
ATAAGCGTTGTCGGTGGAAACCGACTTGCCCGACGACAGCCACAGCCAGAGGCCAATGGCGACGATGACCAGCGGCAGCGCCAGCATTAGCGCGGTGCGGCGCCATTTCGACTTTGCGGGGGTGAGTGTTTCAGGATTGATGCGGGCGTTCATCACCGCATCCCCCCCGCACGCGCCCGCACCGGCGCTGCCGCCGGCGTATCTTCCATGCTCGGCGGGCGCGGTGATAGATTGGCGCGCACCTGCCCAAGCAGTGCGGCCAGCGCCGTGCGTCCGCCGGCATCGATCCCTTCGAGCGTTTCATCCATTACCTGATCAGCAATCAGCCGCAATTCGTCCAGGATCGGGCGGGCACGATCGGTGAGGTGGAGCCGCCAGGCGCGGCGGTCCGCCGGATCGGCGCGGCGTTCGACCAGCCCGGCATCGGCGAGCCGATCGACCATCCGGCCGACGGTTATCGTTTCCACATCGAGCGCTTCGGCGAGGCCGGCCTGGTTGATGCCTTCGGTTCGTGACAGGATGAAAAGCACCTGCCATTGCGCCCGGCTGACGCCGAGGCCGCGCGCCCGCGCATCGAAGCGCCGCCGCAGCAGCCGGGCTGAATCGGTGATGAGGACACCAAAACTATCGGTCATGGCAGGAATATAACAAGCCTGCTTATTATAAGCAAGACTACGAGCGATAAGGGGCAGGGCAATCGGGTGAGTTTGCACGTGACAAACGGGCGAAGTGCTGAATCTGTGTTGTCCCAGATGGTTGGTCTGGGAGAGCATACGATGACGACGGACGACGAAGCGATATACGAGAGCGTTGTTTTTCTGGAT
>JAYUUE010000334.1:0-8760 GCA_043754785.1 Polymorphobacter sp.
TCGGGTGGGCTGCACGGGGTTGGCGTTTCGGTGGTCAACGCGCTGTCGGAGTGGCTCGAGCTGACGATCTGGCGCGATGGGCAGGAGCATATGATGCGCTTCCAGCACGGCGACGCCGTGGCGCCGCTGAAGATCACCGGGCCGGCGCCGGATGGGAAGCGCGGCACCCGGGTGACGTTTTTGCCGAGCCCGGCGACGTTCAAGATCATCGACTTCGATTTCGGCAAGCTGGAGCATCGCTTCAGGGAACTGGCGTTCCTCAACTCGGGCGTGCGGCTGCATCTGAGCGATGCGCGTCACGCCGAGGGGCAGACGGTCGAACTGTATTACGAAGGCGGCATCGCTGCGTTCGTGCAGTATCTCGACAAGTCGAAGACGCCGCTGATTGCGGCGCCGGTGGCGATTCATGGCGAGAGCAATGACATCAGCATCGATGTCGCGCTCGAATGGAACGACAGCTATTACGAGAACGTCCTGGCGTTCACCAACAACATCCCACAGCGCGATGGCGGCACGCATATGGCGGCGTTTCGCGCGGCGTTGACGCGGACGCTGAACAATTATGCCGAGAGTTCGGGGGCGTTGAAGAAGGAAAAGGTGACGCTGACCGGCGACGACATGCGCGAGGGGCTGACGGCCATCGTTTCAGTGAAGCTGCCCGACCCCAAGTTCTCGTCGCAGACCAAGGACAAATTGGTATCATCCGAAGTGCGTCAACCTTTGGAGGCGTTGATCGCCGACCGGCTGGCAATCTGGCTGGAGGAGAACCCCGTCCACGCCAAGACCATCATGGTAAAGATCATCGATGCCGCGGCGGCGCGCGAGGCCGCCAAGAAGGCGCGCGACCTGACGCGGCGCAAAGGGGCGCTCGATATTGCCAGCCTGCCTGGCAAACTGGCCGATTGCCAGGAGCGTGACCCGGTGAAGTCCGAACTGTTCCTGGTCGAAGGCGACAGCGCCGGCGGGTCGGCGAAACAGGGGCGCAACCGGCAGTTCCAGGCGATCCTGCCGCTGCGCGGCAAGATCCTCAACGTCGAGCGGGCGCGGTTCGACCGGATGTTGAGCAGCCGCGAGATCGGCACGATGATCCAGGCGCTAGGGACGGGGATCGGGCGCGACGAGTTCAAGCTGGAAAAGCTGCGTTACCACAAGATCGTCATCATGACCGACGCCGATGTCGATGGCGCGCATATCCGCACGCTGCTGCTGACGTTCTTCTATCGCCAGATGCCCGAGCTGATCAAGAACGGCCATTTGTTCATCGCCCAGCCGCCGCTCTACAAGGTGGCGCGCGGCCGGTCCGAGGTTTACCTCAAGGACAATGCCGCGCTGGAAAACTACCTGATCGATGCCGGGCTTGGCGGGCTAGTGTTGCAGACGCCTTCGGGGCCGCGATCCGACAGTGATTTGCGCAGCGTCGTCGACCATGCCCGCAAGCTGCGGGCGCTGATGGAGTATGTGCCGCGGCGCTATCCGGCGGATGTCATTGAGGCGCTGGCGCTGAATGGCGGGCTGGCACCGCTGCTGTCTGGTGAAGGCGCACGCACGGCCGCGACGGCGACGGCGGTTTGGCTGACGGCGGCCGATAGTGATGGCGCGCGTTGGACGGCAGAGCCTTCGGAGCTTGGCGGCTATCATTTGCGGCGCGACTGGCGCGGTGTGGCGGACCATCATGTCATCGATGCAGCGTTCCTGGCGTCGCCCGAATCGCCGCGTTTGCACACGCTGGCGATGCAGGAGGCGAGCAGCTACATCGGCTCGGCGACTTTGGGCGACAAGCGTATTACCCGGCCGTCGGACCTGCTTACGGCCATCCTCGAGTCGGGACGCAAGGGGCTTTCGGTTCAGCGTTACAAGGGGCTCGGCGAAATGAATGCCGAGCAATTGTGGGAAACCACGCTCGATCCGGCAGCGCGCACGCTGTTGCGGGTGGATGCCGATGAGGCGGACCTCGCCGACGACATCTTCACCAAGCTGATGGGTGATGTCGTCGAACCACGCCGGGCGTTCATTCAGGACAATGCGCTCAACGTCGCAAACCTCGACGTGTAGCCGGACACGTTGTTGAAATAAGCGCCTAAAAGCGCGTCCGCAACGTGAAGCGCGCGGCACGCGGCCCGCCGGTGGTGATGTTGTTGTCGCTTTGCGCGGTCGGGAAATAGCCGGTGTTGAACAGGTTCTCGACATTGACCTGCGCGTCGATACCCTTGACGATATTAACGAAAATGGCCGCATCGACGCGGGTATAGGCCGGCAGCACGACGGCGTTGCTGATGTTGGCAAAACTGCGGCCTTGATGCGAAGCGCCAATACCGACGCCGATCCGATCGCTGATGTCATAGCGCGTCCACACCGATGCCTGGGTGCGCGGCACCAGTGCCACCTTGCGGCCGGCGGGTGCGGCGGTGGTGCCACTGCGGATTTCGGCGTTCTGGAACGCCAGGCCGGCGCTGATCTGCCAATTAGGCAACAGCGTGCCGTTGGCGGCGAGTTCAAGGCCCTGGCTGCGAGTTTCGCCGGTCAGCACGATGGTGCCCGGCAGCGGTCCGGCGGCGCGGGTGTTGTTGCGCGTCAGGCGATACAGCGCGGCGGTGAGGTTGAGACCCGGGGTCACGTCCCATTTGCCGCCGACTTCAAGGTTTACGAAGCGTTCGGGCTCAAGCGCTGCGGTCGTCGCATCGAGGCTGCTGAACTGGTCGCCCGATTGCGGCAAATATGACCGGCTGTAGCTGGCATAGAGCGAGGCAGCGGCCACGGGTTTGACGACAAGGCCAAGGCGCGGTGACCAGAGATTGTCGGTGCGGGCAAAGCCGGTGCCGGTCAGCCGGTCGGTGTAATCGAGGTGAAAGCGATCGTGGCGCAGGCCGGCGATGACCTGCACATGCGCGCCAATGGCGATCTGGTCCTGGACAAAGACGCCGAACACATCGGCGCGGGTGCGGAAATTGCGGGTGCCGACACTGCCGGGGCGAAAGACCGGCACGGGCGCGGCAAACGGATCGATGAGCGCGACATTGGCGCGCACGGTATCGAGCACCGGGCTGAAATACCCCTGTAGCCGCTGACCGCGCGAAATCTGGCGGCCAAGTTCCAGCCCGGCGAGCAGGGTGTGCTTGACGCTGCCCGTCGCAGTTTTCCACACGAGGTCGGTCTGGCTGAAGGCGTTCTGGCGCTCGACCGCGTCTTGATAGGCCTCGACATTGAAGCGCCCGGCGACGACCGGCGTGGCGGGGAACAGGTTGCGGTAGAACTTGTCATAGTCGCCGTAGCGGGCGCGCTGGCGGATGGTCAGGGTCTCGGTCAGGGCATAATCGGCGGCGAGGCTGGCGATATCGGCGTTGAGTGTAGCGCGGTTGACATCGCGGTTGCCGAAAAAGGTGTCGCGATAGCCGGTCAGCGGCCGGCCCTCGGCGGAGGGAACACCGCGATCGACGACGCGGTTGTCGTCGGCATGTTCATAGCCGATGTCCAGATTGCCTTTTCCGGCAAGATCGAAGCCCAGAGTCGGGTTAACCGCCCAGCGTTGCAGATCATATACCTGCCGATGGTTGGCGCCATCTTCGTACACTGCATTTAGCCGGGCAGCGGCGCCTTTGGCCAGCGGTGCGTTGATATCGGCCCCCAGCCGCCACGCACCGAACGTGTCGAGCGCGGCATCGGCGGCGACAAAGCCCTGCGCCTGCGGGGTTTTGGTGACGCGATTGACAATGCCGCCACCCCCGCCGCGGCCGAACACCATGGCGTTAGGACCTTTTAGGATTTCAAGCCGATCGATATTGTAGAAATCGCGATAGAATTGGACGTCGTCGCGCATCCCATCGACAAAGAAGTCGGCGGTTGAACTGTTGCCGCGCAGCACGATCTGGTCGCGGTGGCCCTCGCCCTGGCCGGTGGTGGCGCCGGGAACATAGCGCAGCGCGTCGGCGATGGTCAGCATCGCCTGGTCGTCGAGCCGATCGCGCGTCAGCACGCTGACCGATTGCGGCACATCGAGCAGCGGCGTGTCGGTGCGCGTGGCGGTGCTGGTGGCGGTGGCGAGATAGCCGACATCGCGGGTGCCGGTGACGGTGATCAACGCACTGGCATCGTCTTCGGCGCGTGCGGCGGTGGCGGTGATCGACAGGGCAGCAACGGTAACCAGCAAGAGCGGACGCAAGGGCAATACCTAGGATTGATTATCAATAGCGCTGGTATTGCGAATTGGTCGCAAAGGGTCAAGCAGCGATTTTCGTGCCGGTCCGGCGAAGTGCCTCCGGCGGGTGGGGTCCCTTAACGGTTCAACCGCCCCTCAACGAGCGCCTCGACGACCGCCGGGTCGGCGAGGGTGGACGTGTCGCCCACGCTGGCGAAGTCGGTTTCGGCGATCTTGCGCAAGATCCGCCGCATGATCTTGCCGCTGCGGGTCTTGGGCAGGCCAAGGGTGATGTGGAAATGGTCGGGCACCGCGATGCCGCCGATTTCGTGGCGGACGGTGGCGCGCAGCTCGGCGATCAGAGCATCCGACGCTTCGACGCCGGCGTTGAGCGTCACATAGGCGTAGATGCCATGGCCCTTGATATCGTGCGGGAAGCCGACGACGGCGGCTTCCGCCACATGGTGATGGGCGACAATCGCCGATTCGACTTCGGCGGTGCCCATGCGGTGGCCGGAGACATTGATGACGTCATCGACGCGGCCGGTGATCCACCAATAGCCGTCACCATCCTGCCGGGCGCCGTCGCCGGTGAAATATTTGCCGCGATAGGTGGTGAAATAGGTCTGGATGAAGCGCTCATGGTCGCCGTAAAGGCTCCGCGCCTGGCCGGGCCACGACCCTAGAATCACAAGGTTGCCGTTGATTTCCGCGGCCTCTGGTCGTGTGATGACGATGCCTTCAGCGTCCACCAGTGCCGGCTGGACGCCATAAAATGGCAAGGTCGCCGAGCCGGGTTTCGTCGGCGTGGCGCCGGGCAGCGGCGTGATCAGCGCGCCGCCGGTTTCGGTTTGCCACCAGGTATCGACGATCGGCAGCATGCCCTTGCCGATAACGCGATCATACCAGTTCCAGGCTTCGGGGTTGATCGGCTCCCCCACCGTGCCGAGCAGGCGCAGCGACGACAGGTCGTATTTCAGCGGCGGCGTGTCGCCATCGCGCATCACCGCTCTGAGCGCTGTTGGCGCTGTGTAGAAGATGTTGACCCGGTGCTTTTCGATGACCTGCCAGAAGCGGTCGGTCGCCGGGTAGCTGGGGATGCCTTCGAACATCAGCACGGTGGCGCCCGCAGACAGCGGTCCATAGACGATATAACTGTGCCCGGTGATCCAACCGACATCGGCGGTGCACCAGAACAGCTCGCCGGGGCGATAATCGAACACGGTTTCAAAGGTCAGATTGGCCCAGACCAAGTAACCGGCGGTGGTGTGGAGGACGCCTTTCGGTTTGCCGGTCGAGCCGCTGGTGTAGAGGATGAACAGCGGGTCCTCGGCGTCCATCGGCTCCGGGGTGCACGTGCTGGGCACCTGGGCGCGGCGTTCGTGCCACCAATGGTCGCGCTCCGGGTGCATCGCGACCTTGCCGCCGGTGTGGCGGACGACGAGGACGGCTTCGACGGCATCATATTTGAGCAGAGCCTCGTCGACGGTGGCCTTCAACGGCACGGATTTGCCGCCGCGCCGGCCTTCGTCGGCGGTGATGATGAAGCGGCTGTCGGCATCTTCGAGGCGTCCGATGATGGCCTCCGATGAAAAGCCGCCGAACACCACCGAATGCACGGCGCCGATGCGGGCGCAGGCGAGCATGGCGACGGCCGCCTCGGGAATCATCGGCATGTAGATGGTGACGCGGTCGCCCTTGTCGACGCCGAGTGCGACAAGGGCGTTGGCCATGCGGCAGGTGTCTTCGAGCAGTTCGCCATAGCTGATGGTGCGGCTGGGTGTGGCGGGGTCATCGGCCTCCCAGACGATGGCGGTGCGCGCCGGGTCATGGCGATCGAGGCAGTTGGCGGCGACGTTGAGAACGCCGTCTTCGAACCAGCGGATCTTGACCGGATCCCACGACCAATTGCCCATTATGGTCGGGGTTTGCAGCCAGTCGAGGCGCGGCAGTTGTTCGCGCCAGAAGCCATCCGGATCGGCAAGACTTCGGGCATAACGCGCCTGATATTGCGCCATAGTGGTCAGCGTGTTGGCCGCCGCTTCGGCAGGAACAGGGTGGATGGTATCGGTCATGGCAACCTCCCAAGGTCTCTCGCCAGCCTAGCAGGGGCGGCGACGCAGCGGAACCGTTTGCCCGCACATCGGTTATAATTGGATGGGGCGCCGTGATTTTGCTGCGCATCGTGGAAGGAAATGCATCATGGCTGAATATGAAAACCGCGACGGACGCGTTGTTGAAACCACCAAATCGTCGACGCCGGTGTGGCTGTTCGTGATCATCGCCGTCGTGGTGCTGGTGGTTGCGGCGTTTGCGTTCGGTTTCATCAACATCGATCAGACCAAGACTGCCAAGCTGCCCGACGTGAAGGTCGAAACCAGCGGCGGCCAAGCGCCGGCGTTTGATGTCAATACCGCCAAGGTCGATGTCGGCACTGAAAAGAAGACCATCGAAGTGCCGACGGTCAGCATGGAAAAGGCCAAGGATTCGAAATAGTGGTCGCTTCCTCCCGCTTCGCCTAAAAGCGGGGGGGTGTCACCATTTCCGGCCTCGTTGCAAATGCGCCGTGCGCTCGATGAAGCGCGCGGCGCATTTTTGCGTGGTGAAGTGCCGGTAGGCGCTGTAGTTTCCGCAGCGGACGGCACGATCATCGCAGCCGCCGGCAACCGCACCCGCGAATTGCACGATCCGACCGCTCATGCCGAAATCCTCGCGCTGCGTGCGGCCGGCGCGGCGCGGGGCAGCGAGCGGCTGGTCGGCTGTGTGCTGCATGTGACACTGGAGCCGTGCCCGATGTGCGCATCAGCGATCGCGCAGGCGCGGATCGCGCTGTTGGTCTATGGCGCCAGCGATCCGAAAAGCGGCGGCGTGATGCAGGGGCCACGGGTATTCACGCACCCGCAGTGTCATCATGTGCCGGAGGTTGTCAGCGGGGTCGGCGAGGCCGAATCGGCAGCGCTGCTGCGCGATTTTTTCAAGGAACGACGCTAAAGCGCTTTGGCCGCAAGCCAGCCCGTTATCGCTGCATTGACCATGGCCGGCGCATCCTGCTGCACCCAATGCGATGCGTCAGGCAGCGTCACCAGAGTGAAATCATCGACGAGCGGGCCATAGCCCCGCGTCAAAGCGATATCGAGAGCGACGTCCTGTTCGCCCCAGATCATCAGCGACGGCACGGCGATTTTCGTCGGCGGTTCGTTGAGGATGTTGGGGAAATTAGCGCGATAATAGTTGATCATGGCGGTCAGTGCGCCGGGCTGGCGGGCGTTGGCACGGTAGTGCTCGATCACCGATGCCGGGAAATTTTCCGTGTGAACGGCGCTGTCGGTGAAGGCCCGCCCGACGCCTCGCGCGCCATTGGCGCCGAGCAGCGCCTCGGGCAGCCGCGGTAGCTGAAAGAACGCTACATACCAGCTTTTGCGCTTCTGCGCCCAACTGGTGCGCAGCACGTCGGTGAACACTTGCGGGTGCGGGACGTTCATCACGACTAGCCCATCGAGCGCGCGTGTCTGGCGGATGGCGAAAACCCAAGCGATCAGCGCGCCCCAATCATGCGCGATCAGCAAGCGTCGCCGCGCGCCGAGCGCATCGAAAAGTGCGGCGGCATCGGCGACGAGATGGTCGATGTGATAATCGCGCTGCTTTGTGGGTCGGCTCGACCCGCCATAGCCGCGCAGGTCAGGCGCCACGGCATGCCACCCCGCCGCCGCCAGCGCCGGCAACTGGTGGCGCCACGAAAAGCGGCTTTCCGGAAAGCCGTGGAGGCACAACGCGACGTCGGGGCCTTCGCCGCACTCGTCGATGGCGAAGGTGAGGCCGTTCGCGGCGATAGTGCGGGTGGTGATCATGGAGCCTCCGGCGGCTGGGGCCATTGACCCTCGACTCCATTTGCGATGGGTGGTCCTGGTTGCGCCTCCCGACCCTGATCAAGCCCGCGTTCGATTTCATAGTCGGACAGCATTTCACGCAAGTCGCTGTGGACATGCGGGTCCGATGCGGCGTCCAGCGCCGCCGTTAAGAGCGAAAACTGGCTGTGGCAGACCTTTCGAAAATCAGAGGTTGAGAGAAGGCCGATGTCGCGCGCCACGCGCCACGCGACGAGCATCGATACCATCGTTGCCGAACCGCGATCCGAATTGGCGGCGACAACCTCATAAGTCGGAAACCCGGCAGCCAGCGCGGTATCCGCGCGCACCATCCGTTCAACCAGGCTGTGCTTCCAATCGCGGTCTGTGTCGGCCAGTTTGAACGCTTCGCTTCGCGCCTCTTTGGCCAATGGATCAGCGATTGAAGCGCCTTTGAGGAGTACCGGCGCGTCATCGGACGTGTCACATGCATACGCCGCTGTGCTGGTGAAGCTGTCCAGATATTCGCCAATGACCGACAATGGCCGCGAATAGTGTAATGGCACCGTCCTGCAGGAGAGCGGCCGCGATGCATAAATGCTGCAAAGATCGTCCAACAACGCCAGGCATCGGTCCTTGCGAGCGCCGAAGGTCAACGCGGAGATTTCCAGATGGATCGTGCGCTGCCGACGCCTGTCGACGTGGCTACGCGATGAAAAATGGCCGATGTGCTGGCGTGTTTCCGCCAGCGCCGCGCGAGTCGGCAGGTTGCTTCCCTTTTTT
>JAYUUE010000335.1:0-2926 GCA_043754785.1 Polymorphobacter sp.
GGCTTGCGCTTCGGGGTCGCGCAGCGTGCGCGGCGTGTGCACTGCGATCCCCAGCGCTTCGGACCGTACATGCACAGCCGACTGCGCCAAGGCCTTGCCGCGCCCGGCCGGCTGCGGCGCGCGGGTGTAAACGGCGATGATCTCATGCCCCGCCGCCACCAGCGCGTTGAGCGCCGGCACCGCGAACGCCGGCGTTCCCATGAAGATGATCCGCATCGTGGCGAACTAGCGCCTAACGCAGCCGAGAGGAAGCTTTCCGCTCGCCGCCAGAGCCAACGCTTCAGTTCGTGACCGCCACCACCGTCACTGCCCGGCGATTGCGCGCAAATGCCGCCTCGTCGTCACCCTCAACCGCCGGCCGTTCCTTGCCATAGCTGATGGTCGTCATCCGGCCGGTCGCGACACCCTGCGCTGCCAGAAAGTTCTTGGCAGCCGTGGCCCGCCGGTCACCCAGTGCAAGATTATATTCGCGGGTGCCGCGATCATCGGTGTGGCCTTCCACAGTAACGCGGACCGTCGGGTAGCGCGCCAGCCATTCGGCCTGCTTGCCCAATATGGTCCGCGCCTCATCGTCGATTTCATAGCTGTCATACGGGAATAACACCGTGTCGCTGCCCGATTGCGCTACAAAATCCGCCGATGACCCCGGAATGCCCGTCGATTTGACGCCAGTGGTCGGCGCGCCGGCGTTGGGATCCCCGGTCATTGGTTCCGGCACCGGTGTCATCGCCACTGTCGGCGGCGGCGGCGGCAAATCTTTCTTCTTGGTGGCGCACGCCGAAATGCCGAGCGCCAGCACGGTCATCAGGGCCGGGATCATCAGACGCTGCGACATGGCAAAACCTTCCTCGATCAATACAGACTTGTCTCTACACGCCAACGCGGCGCAGGGCGACTCTGTTCCCTTGTTACGGCAACAACGGCGACCAGGCAGGATCGGAGCCATCGAGCGGCGTCGGCACCTTGCGCTCGTTCTGCCCCGACAAATCGACCGAGAACAGATCAACCGGACCGCCACGCGCCGAGCGGAAGAACATTATCACCCTGCCATTCGGCGACCAGGTCGGGCCTTCGTCCTGATAGGCGTTGGTCAGCAACCGCTCGCCCGAACCATCGGGCTTCATCACGCCGATAGAAAACCGCCCGCCACCGATGCGGGTAAAGGCGATGAGATCGCCGCGCGGGCTCCACACCGGCGTCGCGGCACGGCCGTCACCAAAGGTGATGCGCTGCTGCCCTGACCCGTCCGCCGCCATCACATAAAGCTGTTGCGAACCGCCGCGGTCGCTCTCGAAAACGATGCGGCTGCCATCGGGTGAATAGCTAGGCGCCGTATCGATGCCCGGCTGGGTCGTCAGCCGCGTCAGTTTCCGGCTGGCGATATCGACGCGATAGACATCGGTATTGCCGCCGATCGACATCGAAAAAATCAGATTGCTGCCATCAGGCGAAAAGCGTGGGCCAAAGCTCATGTTAGGGAAATCGCCGATCGCCTGCTGCTTGCCCGACCCCAATGTATACAGCCAGACACGCGGCCGATTGCCCTCGAACGACATGTAGGTGATCGTCTGCTGGTTCGGCGCAAAGCGCGGCGTCAGCACCAGGTTCTGGCCGCTGGTCAGGAAGCGATGCCCGGCGCCATCCTGGTCCATAACCGCCAGCCGCTTGATGCGCCTCGTTTTGGCGCCCGTCTCAGACACGTAGACGATGCGGCTGTCGAAGTAACCGGTTTCACCGGTCAGCCGCGCATAAACCATATCAGCGCATTTGTGCGCCGCCCGCCGCCAGCCGGCAGCCGTGGTGACAAAGCCTTGCCGCGCCAGCTCCTCGGCCGAAAACACATCATACGCATAACAGCCCACCGTTACCCCGCCATCGGGGTTCGCCGTCACGGTGCCCGTCACCAGCGCCTGCGCCGCCACGGTGCGCCAATTGGCAAACTGCGGCCGCGTCACGTCTGGCAGCGATACGGTTGTGATGTAGGCGGCCGGGTCGATCGGCCGGAACAGCCCCGACGATTTCAGATCATCGGCGATCACCTTGGCAACACGCGCACCAAGCTCGCTCGTGCTTCCCGCTTCGGTCGCCGCCTCGGTGGTCGCGGCAAAAGCCGGCACCGCAACCGGCAGCGGCTGGGCGATGCCCGAATTGATATCAACCCGGATCGGCGCAGCGATCGCAGGAACAGTGAGAATGGCGGCAACCGCGAGGATCAGGATACGCATGGGCAGTGTGTAGCACCGGGTTTGCGGCCAATCTACCTTCCTCCCCCTCAGGGGGGAGGCGACTCGCGCGCCAGCGCGGCGGGTGGGGTCACCCCAATTTCGACACGTGTGGACCCCCACCCGGGCCACACCAAACGGCGCGTCTCTCGCTTCCCCCCTGAGGGGGGAGGAACTCTATTTCCGCCCTCCGCAATCAATCCACGCATACCGCCGCACCGCCGCCCGCCGCGCCACCATCGCACACGACAGATCCACCCCATTGACACTAACCCGCGCCAATATCCGGTCATATTTGTCGTAGCCCTGCGGCTTCACCATCACGGGCCCCGCCCGCACCAACCCGATCAGCACGTTCTTGCTCGCTTGGCCGTTGCCCGGCGTGCATTGCCGCCCCGGGTTGCAATGCCCCGGCATTTCGGGCGCATCAATGCCGAGCATCCGCACCCGCACCGGCAGGTTGCGGCACGAGATCGTATCGCCATCGGTGACCCATGGGCGTTCGCAAATGATGGCGGGTGGAGGAGCATAGGCCATTGCCCTGCCCTACACGCTTCCCGCTGGTTGACCATATTGCACGGCGCCGCCTATAGGGGCGCCTCACTTGACCTTTGGCAGCGTAGCTCAGTTGGTGAGAGCGCCGGATTCATAACCCGGAGGTCGGCAGTTCAAATCTGCCCGCTGCTACCAAAGGCACATTTATG
>JAYUUE010000336.1:0-2926 GCA_043754785.1 Polymorphobacter sp.
GTCCGCAACATCCAGCTGGAGGCGTTGTAAAGCTTTGTGCGCAGACGGTAACGCAATGGCAGCATGGCATCTCACATTGCTCGAACGAAGTATTTATGCGCGCCGTACTCATAACACGTAACCAAATGCATCGTCCCTAGCTCACCCAAGGTTAACCGACCGTTTCAACAGTCAGCCCACGCGCCCGCAGTTGCGCCAGCAGGCCATCCAGCCCGCCCAGATGCCCGGCGCCAACCGCGATGAACAGCTTACCAGGCGCTTTCATCACCCCGGCAATCCAGTCGGCCCAGCGCTTGTTGCGATCGACCAGCAACCGCTGCCGCAGCAATGGCGAGGCCCGCGTCTCATTGTCGAAATCGCGCGCAATCGCATCGATATCGCCGGCCTGCCACTGCGTCAGCAGGCCGGCAATGTCGGTTTTGGCAGTCGACACATCGTCGATCGTCGATAGCAGCATCGCCGTCTGATCGGCCTGCGGCAGGCCATCGAAAAAATGCAGCTGCTCCTCAACGGTTTCCAGCCCGATGACATGCTTGACGCGGCCATTCAGCGGCAACCTTGCGCGCTTCGTCAGTGCGGGTTCCACCCCCGATGCAGACGACACCCCCAACCCCGACAGCGCGGCGTCGCCCAACGTCACCGCCGCCAGCCAGCTTTCCATACGGTCGAGCGCCGCCATCGGCACCCCTGCGGCCACCGCAGCCGCTGTCAACTTCGGCAGTGCCGCCGCCGGCACCCGCTGCGCCAGCGGCTTCAGGCCGGGCGGCATGCCGACGCGGGCAATGATCGGCATCAGCGCCTGTGGATCGTCGGGCAGGACCGCTTCGAGCACCAGAGTGTCGGCGCCATCGAGCCGCGCCGCCACAGCGGGGCTCAACCAATCCGCCCCCTTGGGCAGCGCATGGACTGTGCCGAACAGCGTGATTTCGGTGTCGGCGTCCTTGACCACCCAGGCCTTCGGCGCCGCCAGCACCGGGCCGGCGGAAAACAACAGAGCGAGAAACGCAACAGGAATACGCATGCGGCTGCGTATAACGCGGCAACACTGGTTTTCCTACTCCCTCCCCCCACGCGAGCGGAGCGAACGTAGAGTGGGGAGGGCGACTCGGCGCAGCCGAGCGGGGTGGGGGTGACGCAACGCGAGCAAGCCTTTGCGCAAAAGCCCCCCTAACCCCGCCGCTCCTTACTCTACCGCGCCAACACGGTAGAAGGGGGGGAGCCACAACTTCAGGCCGCCGCCGCCGCCCAATACCGGTCCTTCAACAACCTCTTGTACAACTTCCCCGTATCGTGCCGCGGCAGTTCCGCCAGAAAATCGATGCTCTTGGGGCATTTCACATGGCTCAGCCGCGCCCGTACGAACGCGATCAGTTCGGCTTCCAGTTCCGGCCCGGCGCGCGCCATGTCGCGCGGCTGCACCACCGCCTTCACCGCCTCGCCCATCTCGGCATCGGGCACTCCGAACACCGCAACATCGGCGACTTCGGGATGCAGGGTCAGGGCATTTTCCGCTTCCTGCGGATACACATTGACTCCGCCCGAAATGATCATGAACGCGGCGCGATCGGTCAGGAACAGATAGCCGTCGGCATCGACATGCCCGATATCGCCGAAGGTGGCGCCGTGCTCGCACATCACGCTGGCAGTCTTGGCAGCGTCATTGTGATAGGAAAACCCAGGGCCGCCAGCGAAATAGATGCGCCCGGTCTGCCCCGCCGGCAGCACTGTATCGTCATCGGCAAGCACGCGGATTTCGCCCAGCAACGCCTTGCCGACCGACCCCGGTCGAGCCAGCCATTCCTGCGGCGTGATCGAAGTGAACCCGGCGCCTTCGGTGGCTGAATAATATTCGTAAATCACTGGTCCCCACCAATTCAGCATGGCGTGCTTGACATCGATCGGGCACGGCGCCGCCGCGTGGATAGCGACCTTCAGACTGGAAAGATCATGCCGCGTCCGCGCTTGCTCATCCAGCTTCAGCATCCGCACGAACATTGTCGGCACCAGCTGGCTGTGGGTGATGTGGTATGTCTCGACCAGCGCCAGATACACTTCGGGGTCGAACCGCTCCATCACCACCACGGTGCCGCCAAAGCGCTGCACCGCCATGCAATAGCGCAAGGGGGCGGCGTGATAGAGCGGTGCCGGCGACAGATAGATCATGTCACCGCCAAATTGGTACAGCGCCGCGACCAACCCGGTCAGCCCGTCCCCGGCGTCGAGTGCCCCTTCCGGCAACGGGCCGCGCACACCCTTCGGCCGCCCGGTGGTGCCGCTCGAATACAGCATGTCGCGCCCACAGCTTTCGTCGGCAATCGGCCCATCGGGCTGCGCCGCCAGCGCTTCGTCCAGATCGGCAAAGCCGGCAATCGGGCCGCCGCTCGCATAACGGGCTGCCAAACCGACCGCTGCCTCGCCTGCCACCGCTCCGAGTGACGCCGAAGCCACTACCAGCTTCGCCCCCGAATCCTGCACAATATAGCCCGCCTCATCGGCCGTGAGCTTCGTTGACATCGCCACATAGACCAGACCGGCGCGTTGCGCGCCCCAGCACACCGCCAGATAGTCGGCGCAATTGGTCATCAGGATCGCCACCGTGTCGCCGCGCATCAGCCCGTGAGAGCGGAACAGCTGCGCCACCCGGTTCGACCGTGCATTCAATTCGCCATAGGTCATCACCGCGCCGGTGCTGGCCATGATGATCGCCGGCTTGTCGGATGTGGCGGCGGCGTGGACAAACGGATGCATGGTCTCTCCCCAAAGCCTATTCCGCCGGCCCCATCGCGGCGGTCGCGCCGGCCCGCCGGTCAAAGGCAATGACCACTGCCATAAGCATTGCATATAGCGCCGCCAACCCAACACTATTGAGCAGCACCTGCCCCACGCCATATTTCCCGATGTCGATGAAGAAATAAGCGTATTTGCC
>JAYUUE010000337.1:0-2923 GCA_043754785.1 Polymorphobacter sp.
CGGCCACCATCTCGCCCGCCTTGGCGACCTTGCGCGTGCCGACAAACACCAGCCCCGCCAGTATCAGCGCCTGCGCCCGCGTCCGGCTTTCGGCGAGCCCGCGATTGGCGAGCAACTGATCGATGCGAAGTTTCATCGGCGGGCTTTAGCAGAAACCGTCGGAAAGCGCCTCCGGCGGCCGGGGCCTCAGGCCCCGGACCCCATTTGTCGGGCCTTCGCCCGCGCATTGCGGGAATTGGCCTTCGCCCCTGCCGTCGCCAGTGGATTGATCATCGCGGCATAACGCGTGAACAGATGCTCCACCCGGTCCCTGTCCCCGCCCACGCCGGCGGCGAAGCCTTCCGCGCGATAAAGCCGGTCCACCGCCCGGTCGAGCGCCGTATGCGCGGCGCGCAAATTAGCCGGCATCGTCAACGGGTCGTAAAGCTGCGCCAAGCTCGCGGTCGGATGATTGGCCCGCGCCGCCAGCACCGCCTCGGCCAGCGCTGTGATCTTCGCGCGCTGGGTATCGGAGGCGGTTGGCCATGGGAAGGTGTTGTAAACCAACCCGATCGAATAGCGATAATCGCTTTTCAGCCGTTCGCCGATATGGCTGAGCCATGCCATATGCATGCGGCTTGTAAGGATGCCGAAGTCCAAAGGTGTGGCATCGAGCACCGTTTGTACCAAATTCGTCGGAACAGTTGGAGGCTCAACCCAACCAATGGGTACGTATTCCCGTCGTTCGGAACTAACCTCGGTTATAACCAAGAACGAGCGCTGAGGCAGTGTGTTCACCTCGAAATGTCGTGGCATTTCTGCAAGTTTTCGCGTTGCTGCCTTTTTGCTTTTAAGGCGATAGCTGCGCACGGCAGCGATGCGTTCCAGCACACGCGGCATCAAGTGAAGTAAAGCAGGATCGACTTTTTGCAAATTCAGAATCCAGCGGCTTTCGCCCCGAATATATTCCTGTGAGCCGATCAGCGGCACCATATAAAGCGCGGCGCTCGGCTCATCGCTGAGGAAGCGGGAGCGTTCGGCCGCGTCGAAAATGTAAAAGCCACCTTCGACCAATTTGCTGCCCATCCGCATGGCATGAGGCGCCTGCAACGCCGTGCGGCTGTCGTTGACAACCTGCTGCCTTGTTGCACTGTTGCGCGCGTCGAAAAGATACGCCGTCAGTCCTGCATGGCGCGTCTCGACCGGCTCGCCATCGCCATCGATGTAACTGAACAGCCGCTTTTCTTTCGGCTCGGCATTGGCATGCGCCAGCCCGACAATCACGACATGAACATGCGCCCTTGCCCCGCGCTTCGCTATGCCAAATGAAAGTCCGGTGGGCGAAAGCGATCTCCCAACCAGCACCAAATATCACCGGCCAAAGCTGCGCGACCTGTTCGCCCTGAGCAATCGAATTGGTTGCAACAAACGCGATGCGAGATTGGGACCGGCCAAGATATGCCACGGCCTTCGCAAACCACGCCGTCACATAGTCCAGCGAACCGGCACGTCCGCCGATTGCGCTAAGAACCGTCTCCACTTGCACGCGCTGGCTGGCGGACTGAAAGCTTTGCCCTACAAACGGCGGATTCCCCATAATATAGCTGCACTTCGCCGCCGGGAGCACATCGTACCAGTCCACCTCCAGCGCATCGCCATGCCGGATATTCGCTGATTGTCTCAACGGAATCCGCGCAAAATTGGTCGAAAACGTCGCCGCCAGCGCATTGTTGGCGATATGATCGGCCATCCACATCGCCACTTCGGCGATGCGCGCCGGAAACTCCTCATATTCGATACAGTGGAACTGCCCCACATCGACTCGCGCCAGCAGCCCCAGATCGGTAAAGCCCTGCCGTGTGCCGATGTTCACTCCGCTTGTTGCCTTGGGATACAGCGCCTCAAGACATTCCATCTCCAGCCGCCGCAACTCGCGATAGGCGATGACGAGGAAATTGCCGCAGCCGCACGCCGGATCGAGCAGGTTGAGCCGCGCCAGTCTGTTCTGAAACTCCTGCAGCGACGCCGCGCGCCCGGTGCGCCGCGCCTTTAGCCCAGCCAGTTCCGCCGCCAGATCATCGAGGAACAACGGCCCGATGACCTTCAATATGTTGGCCTCGCTGGTATAATGCGCCCCCTTTCGCCCGCCGCTCCGTGGCGTTCATCAGCGACTGGAACAGCGACCCGAAGATCGCCGGCGATACCTTGGACCAATCAAACCGCGCCGGATCGAGCAGCATTTCGCGCATCGCCGCATCGAACACCGGCGTCCGCACATGCCCGGCGAACAGCGCGCCGTTGACATAAGGGAAGGCGTTCAACTCCGCCGACAGCCCGGCCATGCGCTTTTCGGTATCCAGAACGTCGAACAATTCGATCAGCATGCGGCCGGTATTGCTGCCATCGGCCCTTGTATCGAAGTCGATCAACTGGAGAAAAATCTCCTTGGGCTCGAAAATCCCGGTGTCATCGGCAAACAGACAGAAGAGCAGCCGCACCAGCAAACGCTCCAGATCATGGCCGACATAGCCCTTGGCCTCCAGCGCATCGTGCAGCCGGCCCATCAGTTCGGCCGCCTTGATGTTGACGCTCGCCTGTGTGGTGAAACTGCGCTGCCGACCGAGGATGAAGGCGAACGCCTCGATATGCTGCGGCAGTTCCGGAAGTGTGAAAGCCAGGTCGCTACCGGTGTCGAGATCGAGCAGCCGCCAGCGCTGGAAATCGCAGGTCAGCACGCAGCGCGGCTGGTCCCGATCATCGAGCCAATCGACATAATCCAGCGCTTGCCCGCGCGCCTTGTTCAGATCGAGCCCGGCGCTTTTCTGTTCCACCAGCAACTGCCCCGGCCAGAACAGGTCGATGAACCCGGCGCGGCGCTTGTCGAGTGTCTGCACCCGCGTTTCATAGCTGGCGACAGTGCGGCGCTTGATACCGAAAATCGCGA
>JAYUUE010000338.1:0-2922 GCA_043754785.1 Polymorphobacter sp.
ACCTGGCCGCCGAAGTCAGCGACGAGGTCGGCGGAAGGGGCGGCAGCGGCGAAGCGCGGGGCGTCGTTGCCGGTGAGGCCGAGGAAGACGCTGACCGCATCGTGCGGCACGTCGGAGCGATAGGCCCAGAGGATGTCGGGGTGCTCGCCCTTGGTGAGCACGGGCTTTAGGTCGTCCATCACCAGCCAGCGCGCGTCGGGGCGGGAGCGCAGCGCCACCATGGTGGCGGGGTCGCGGCGCAAGTGGTCGGCGCGATCGAGCGGCGAGCCGGTAATGCCGACGCTGGGCGTGTCGCGGCCGTCGAAGGGCGAGGTGTCGGTCATTGGGTCTCCGTGCGGGCCAGAGTCGCGGCCTTGTGGAAAAGCGTCGGCAAGCCGGCGGCGTCAAGCTGTGAAATGGGCAGCCAGTCACCGGGGAGGGCAGGTTTGGTGGGCAGGTGGAGAGCGCGGACGCTGAGGGTGAGTTCGAAATGGGTGAAGCCGTGGGTGACGGCGCCGAGGGTTTGCCAGGCGCCGGGGATGGGCGCGGCAGCGGTGGCGCCGGTCCAATCGCAGCTGGGCAGGGCGCGCATCCCGCCGAGCAGGCCCTTTGCCGGGCGGGTGATGGTGAGGACGTCGGTGCCGGATGTGAGCCACCAGACGGTGCCGTGGCGGGCCGGGCGCGGGCGTTTGGCGGGCTTTACTGGGTAGAATTCGGGGTCGGTGCGGGTAGCGGCGCAGTTCGGGTGGAGCGGGCAGGCGTCGCAGCGGGGGTTGCGCGGGGTGCAGGTGCGGCTGGCGAGGTCCATCATGGCTTGGGCGAAGTCGCCGGCGGTTTTCACGGGGACAAGTTCGATCAGCCGAGCACGGATTTCGGTGCGAGCGGCGGGGAGTGGAGTGGCGATGGCGTAAAGCCGCGTGGTAACACGCTCGATATTGCCGTCGATGACGATAGCGTGGCGGCCGAAGCCGAAGGCCGACACGGCGGCGGCAGTATAGGCGCCGATCCCGGGGAGGCTGCGGAGCATGGCCTCGTCCGGCGGGAAGCGGCCGCCGTGATCAGCCACGACAGCGCGGGCGCAGGCGAGCAGGTTGCGGGCGCGAGCGTAGTAACCGAGGCCGGCCCAGGCGGTCATCACTTCGGCATCGTTGGCAGCAGCGAGGGCGGTAACGGTCGGCCAGCGGGTGGTGAAGGCAGCGAAATAGGGTTGCACCGCGGCGACGGTGGTTTGCTGGAGCATGATTTCGGACAACCAGACGCGGTAGGGCCAGTCGGAGTCGCTGGGCAGCGGCGCGCCGGGGGGCGACCGCCACGGCAAGGCGCGGGCGTGGGCGGCATACCAGTCCAGCAGAAGGGTCGCGCTATCGGTCACGGCGCTGCTATGGCATGGAAAGCGCGATGGCCAAAAAACCCGACACCGCACTGCCCGAACGGCAAAGGCGCGCGCGCCGCGTCGCCGACCTGGTGCCGGCGATTGGCGGCCAGGCGTTCCGGCGTTTCGGGTTCACGCAGAGCATCATCGTCGAGCGCTGGGCCGAGATCGTCGGCGAGCGTTATGCGCGGCACAGCCTGCCCGAATCGCTCTCTATGCCGCGTGGCAAACAGGAGGGCGGCACGTTGAAGGTGGCGGTATCGGGGGCGTTGGCGCCGATGCTGGCGCATGTCGAGCCGCAGGTGATCGAGCGAGTCAACCGGCTGTTGGGGCACAATGCGGTGGCGCGGGTGATGTTGCGGCAGGCCGATATGGAGGTGAGGGCGGCGCGCGCCGAGGTGCCGGCGGTGGAACTTTCGGCGGAAACCAGATCGACGTTGAAGGAAATTGCCGATCCGGCGTTGCGGGCGAGCCTTGAGTCGTTGGCGCAGGCGCTGGCGGGGACGAGTGGGTTGCCGGTGGTGCGGTGAGGCGGGGTGTTGGGTTTTGCCCCAACCCGCTCGGCTGCTCCGAGTCGCCCTCCCCTCATATGGGCGAAGCGAATGTGGGGGGAGGGAGAAGAGCTGCTCTGTTCATCGCGGGTTCGGGTGCCTAGACTATTCGGCGAACTTTCCACGGAGCTCCCCCATGATCGGTCGCCGGCCTGCCTTGATGTTGATCGCGCTGGCGCTGCTGGGGGCGCCCGCCATGGCCAAAACCGACTGGGCGAGCAGCGTCTCCGGTACGCCGCAGGGTGGTATCTTGATTGGCAATCCGGCCGCCAAGGTCAAGATCGTCGAATTTGCGTCTTACACGTGCAGCCATTGCAAGGCGTTCCACGATGTCGGGCTGCCGGCGTTGAAGGCCAAATATATTGCCAGCGGCAAGGTTTCGCTGGAGCAGCGCAGCTTCGTCCGCAATGGTCCGGATTTTGCCGGGTCGCTGCTGGTGGCGTGCCTGCCGCCGCGCGAAGCGCTGGCGTTCAGCGGCCGGCTGTTTGCCGAGCAGGACGCGTTGAGTAACAAATTCATCGCCATGACCGACGCCGACAACCAGGCAATCACGGCGATGCCGCCCGAACAACAGCCGGGCAGGATGGCCGCGATTGCCGGTCTCGATAGCTGGGCGGCAGCGAACGGCGTACCGCTGGCGAAGGGCAAGGCCTGCCTGGCCGAAAAGGCGGCGCAGGACCGGCTGATTGCCATCCGCAACGATGCGCTGACCAACTACAAGCTGGAGGGCACGCCGACCTTCGGCATCAATGGCGTGGCGGTGGCCGGGGTCTATGATTGGGCCAATCTAGAGCCGAAATTGCAGGCGGCGCTCAAGTAAGCGCCCCGCAGTAAGCCTTGCACGAATTGCCGAAGACTTTAGACCGTGACCAAAGGCGCCGGCAGCGGGCCGGGATGAGGGTATGTGAATGATGACGACGCTGCGTTTCACCATGGTGGCCGGACTGGCGCTGGCGGTTGCCGCCTGTGGCAGCAAGACGCCGGAAACTACGGCCACCACAATGACAACTGCCGCCACCA
>JAYUUE010000339.1:0-2920 GCA_043754785.1 Polymorphobacter sp.
TCCGGCCAGCAGTCACAGATTTTGGTGCCGATGGACACGCCCGGCGTCCAGGTGCTGGGGCCGATGACGGTGTTTGGACATGACCACGCGCCGCGCGGCCACATGCACATCAAGCTGGAGAATGTCCGGGTGCCCGAGGAGAATGTGTTGCTGGGGGTCGGGCGCGGCTTCGAGATTTCGCAGGTGCGGCTCGGGCCTGGACGCATCCACCATTGCATGCGCGCCATCGGCCAGGCTGAAAAAGCGCTCGATCTAATGGTCAAGCGCGCCACGTCGCGAACGGCGTTCGGCAAGCCACTGATCCAGCTCGGCAAGAATCTCGAAACCGTCTCGCGCGCCCGCATCGAGATCGAGGCGATGCGGCTGATGGTGTTGAAGGCAGCGCGCGCCATGGACGTCCTCGGCAACCGCGAGGCACGGGTTTGGGTCAGCATGGTCAAGGCCATGGTGCCGGAGAAAGTCGCGCAGATCATCGACCAGGCGATGCAGATCCATGGTGCAACCGGTGTGTCGCAGTGGAGTCCCTTGTCGAGCATGTACACCGACGTCCGCCACCTGCGTTTTGCCGACGGACCCGATGAAGTCCACCATATGGTCGTTGGCCGCGCCGAACTCGGCCGTCACTAGGGTCAGGACCCATTAGGTCCATGCCCTCTGATGACCCCAGGGACTGGCTCAGGCGAGTGAGGGCCGGCGAAGGCGGGGCGGTGCCCCTGCCAAAGCGGTTCGCCGCTGGCTGTGCAGCGCTTGTTTCGCTTGGACGCGCCTGACGGCGGGCCGTAGCGCTCACTGGCGCGCACTGGGCTTGCCTGAAGCGTGTCGGTACGCGGTCTGATAGGCCGTGACTCTGGATGGTTTCACCATTCAGAAAATTGGCGGGATCATCCAGCGACGCATCGTTGGTCGCAATTCGGCTGCGTTGCAAAAATGCGACAGCCATGTGTCAAAACACTACAGCGGCTGATAATATTGTTGCGCCGCAACACAATGAAGCGCGACACTTTACTCCTGTAACAGCCAAGGGGATCACCCATGCGTTTGAAATCGATTCTGGCAGCGAGCGTGACGTTGAGCGCGTTGGTGGCCGCTAATGCCTCCGCGCAGACCACGACCACCGCCGCCGCCGATGCCGCCGTCGAGTCCGAAGCGATCATTGTCACTGGTTCGCGCATCCGGCAGGACCCGCTGGCGCAAAGCTCGCCAGTGGTCATTCTCGATTCGACCAGCATCGCCCGCACCGGCATCTCGTCCATCGCCGATGTGCTCCAACGTCTGCCCAGCGCCGCCGGCGGTCTCAACACCCGCGTCAACAACAGCGGCAACATCTGCAACCCGCCCGATGGCGGCGGTGTCGGCGCCGGCTCGGCGAACATCGATCTGCGTTACTTGGGGGCCAAGCGCACATTGGTGCTCGTCGATGGCTTGCGTTTCGTCAACGGCACCTCGGCGAGCGGCATCCCGTCGACGGTCGATCTCAACACCATTCCCGCCAACATGATCGAGCGCATCGAAGTGCTCCAGTCGGGCCAGTCGCCGCTGTACGGGTCGGACGCCATCTCGGGCGTCGTCAACATCATCACCAAGGAGAAGCAGAAGGGCCTGCAGGTTTCGGCACAATTCGGCACCTTCCGCCAGGGCGATGGCCACACCCAGGATTATCAGGCGAGCTATGGTGTCCAAGGCCCGACGACGAGCATCGTCTTTGGTGGCAGCTATGTGAAGCAGGAGGCCGTGCGCACCGCCGACCGCTCGACGTCGCAATTTCCCAATCCGTACCAGACGAGCTGCACCGATCCGATCGGCGGGTGCAGCAGCGCCATCCCCAATGGCCGCTTCGACGTGCTGGGCTTGCCGAACCTGACGTTGAAGTCGGCGGTTGGCGGCCGCCCGCGTTTCGACCCGGCCGATCCCACTGGCCCCAACAGCGATTTCAAGCGATTCACTTCGGCTGATCGCTTCAACTTTTCACCGCTCAACTATTTCCTGACGCCTTCCGAACGCTATGGCGGCTGGATCAGCGCCAAGCAGGAAATCAGCGACAGCATCAATTTCCGCGTCAAGGCGCTGTATAATCGCCGTAACTCGCAAAATCAGGCGGCGTTTCTGCCGCTGTTCGTCGGACCCGATGCCGGCAACGGCAATCTTCTCGATACCATCTCGATCGACAAGACCAACCCGTTCAACCCATTCGGCGTGACGCTGTCGGCCGGCAAGCCGGGGGAAGGGCCGGCGAACTATTCGACCGTGCGCCGCCGCCTT
The DNA here is from genome assembly GCA_043754785.1 of Polymorphobacter sp. Classification (GTDB taxonomy): domain Bacteria; phylum Pseudomonadota; class Alphaproteobacteria; order Sphingomonadales; family Sphingomonadaceae; genus Sandarakinorhabdus. The sequence continues at coordinate 2,260 of JAYUUE010000339.1, forward strand.
GTCGAGGCCGGGCAGCGCACCTATTCGCAGCAGGTCGACACCATGTCGTTGACGGGCGGACTTGATGGTTCGTTCGACGTCGGCAACAAGAAATGGTTCTGGGATGTTGGTGCCGTTATCGGCTTCAACAATGCCCGTCAGCTATTCACCGGTAATGTCAACGCCCAGAAGCTGGCACAGGCGCTTGGACCGATTTCCGCGTGCACCGGCGCCTGCGTGCCGTTCAATATCTTCGGCGGCGCCGGCTCGGTGACGCCGTCGATGCTGTCGTTCGTCGGCTTTGACGAGCGCAGTCGCTCGAGCCAAGAACTCCAGGACTACACCGCCAACCTGAGCGGCGACCTGTTCGACTTGCCCGCCGGCCCGGTTGGTTTCGCCGCCGGTTACGAGCACCGCTATCAAAAGGGCACTTATGACCCTGATCCTGTCATCGCTGCCGGTCTCGGTTCGGATATCCCGTCGCAGCCATCGCGCGGGGCGTATAGTTCGAACGAGTTCTACGGCGAAGTCCGGGTGCCAATCCTAAAGGATGCGCCGTTCTTCCAGCTGCTCGAAGTTGATGGCGCTGTTCGTCGCGCCAGCTATTCGATCAGCGGGTCGAGCACGACCTACACTGGCAGCGGCCAGTGGAAGCCGATTCAGGACGTGCTACTGCGCGCCT
>JAYUUE010000340.1:0-2920 GCA_043754785.1 Polymorphobacter sp.
GCCGGATCGGCGAGCACGGCCTTCAACACCGGGGCGTCATACTGGCCTTTGGTGAAGCGCACGAGATGCTCGTCGCCATGGCCATCGGCAAGCTGCACCAGGCACAGCCGGTCGCGGTGCGGGTTGAGTCCCATCGTCTCGCTGTCGACGGCGATCGGGCCGGGGGCAAAAACATCGCGCGGCAAATCGCCTTCGTGCAGATAAATGGTCATGGCGTGGCGATTAGCAGGCGAGGGCCATGCTGTCATCCGCTGGTCTTGCCAGCGGCCCGGCTCGCCGTGCTTTAAGGCTCTGTTGGGCGTATCGGCGGCGGCAGAGTGTAGAGTCAATTGTCGACACTGGGTTTCCGGTGTCGATGTGCAAGTCTGTTCTCGTTCAGTTGATCGGGAGTGACTCCATGAAGATGTTGATCGGTGGCATTGCCGCCATCCTCACTGCGTCGACCGTCCTTGCCCAACCGGCGCCGCCGGTCGGGCCCGCAGCGCCAGCGGCGCCGGCGCCATTTGCCGACCCGGCAGCATCGTCAGCGCCAGCACCGGCAGCGCCCAGCGCCGAGCCGGCGCCGCCCGCTGCATCCGAGCAGACGGCGATTGCGCCGATATTGACCGAAAGGAACGGCAAATGGTGGAATGGCGACCGCAAGGCTTCCAAGGCTGAAATCGCCGAAAATCAGCGCAACCGCCCGCAATAGTGCGCGTGTCGCCGCCCGGCAGAACTGAGTGTTTGCCATCGGGTGGTAAAGCCAGGAGCTGGAAGCCTCTGTCGCGCTCTGGTCAATCACCGCACACAAGAAGATGATGATGATGAGCAAGCCCGGCTGAATGGTCCGCCAAATTGCCTGAATGTCCCGGCGCAACGCAAGTTGCGCCGGGATTTTTTCATATCAACCCTTGCGCGCGCATCGACACATGTCCGCCGACGCCGATGATGACATGATCGTGGACCGACAGCCCGAGATGGCGCCCCGCTTCGATCACTGCCTTGGTCATCACGATATCATCGCGTGAAGGCTGCGGATCGCCCGACGGGTGATTGTTGACAAGCACCATTCCCGAAGCGCCGAGTTCCAACGCGCGCTTGACGATCTCGCGCGGATAAACCGGCGCCTGGTTGATTGTGCCCTCCCCCATCGCCTCGTCGCGAATCATCACGTTGCGATTGTTGAGAAAGATGACGCGAAATTCCTCTGTTACCCGGTGCGCCATCGCGGCGTGGAGATAATCGGTCAGCGCCTGCCAGCCGCTGAGCACCGGCCGGTCGAGCGCCGCTGTGCGCAGCGAACGCAGCGACGCCGCTTCGACGAACTTGATCGCAGCGATTGCACCCTCCCCCAGGCCCTCGACCCGCGCCAGTTCGGCCGGCGTTGCAGCGAGCAGCACCGGCAGGCTGCCGAATTCCGCCAGCAGACGTTTGGCCAGCGGCTTGGTGTCGCGGCGCGGGATGGCCAGCCCGAGCAGATATTCGAGCAGTTCATAGTCGTGGAACGCCGCACCGCCGCCGGCAAGCAACCGTGCGCGCAGCCGCTGGCGATGCCCCGCGTCGCCGCCTTCGTCGCTCACCTCTTGCCCCCGGCTGCCACCATTGGCAGTTTGCGACGAAACGTGCATCGGTCGCAAGCGTGGCGGGCATCGGCAACAGCGAGACATCATGGGTCAGCAACGCATTGTCATCACCACCGGCGACGGCGATTGCCCGGTCGAAGTCCTGGCCCCCGATGGCGCCGGCCCCTGGCCGGCGGTGGTGCTGTTCATGGACGCCGGTGGCATCCGGCCAGCGCTGATCGCCATGGCGGCGCGGCTGGCCGAGGCAGGCTATATGGTGCTGGTGCCGGACCTGTTCCACCGATTTGGTCCCTATGCACCGATGGTGCCCGAGGAATTGTTCAAGGGCGACTTTCGTGCCGTCATCGGCCCGATGATGGCGACGACGAGCAATCAGAAGGCGGCAGCCGATCTGGCTCCGTTGATCGACTGGCTGGCGGTTCACCCCGATGTCCGCGGCGTGCGGATCGGCGGCGTCGGCTATTGCATGGGCGGCGCCATGGCGTTGACGGCGGCAGCGCGATATCCGGGTCATGTGGTTGCCGCTGCCAGTTTTCATGGCGGCCATCTCGCCGATGACAGTCCAACCAGCCCGCATCTGCTGGCGCGCGACATTCGCGCCGAAGTTTATGTGGCGGGTGCCGATGCCGACGCCAGCTATCCGCTCCAAATGGCAGCGCGACTGCAAGGGGCGCTCGCCACTGCCGGCGTGCGAAACAAATGCGAAATCTATCCCGGTGCGCTGCACGGCTGGACGATGCCGGACTTTCCGGTTTACGATCATGACGCCGCCGAACGCGCCTGGACCGAATTGCTGGCGCTGCTCGCCCGCAACCTGTCGCCGTCTCAGTAAGGCGGCGCCGTCAATCCGGCGGGCGACCCGGTGAAGATCTCGGCGCCATCTTCAGTGATGCCGATCGAATGCTCGAATTGCGCGCTGAGCGACCGATCGCGCGTGACCGCCGTCCAGCCGTCATCGAGCACCTTGACGTCGGCACGGCCGGAATTGACCATCGGCTCGATGGTGAAGAACATGCCCGGGCGCAGCAGCACGCCCTTGCCGGGCTTGCCGAGGTGGACAACATTCGGCGCATCATGAAACACCCGGCCAACCCCGTGGCCGCAGAAATCGCGCACCACTGAAAAGCGATTGGCTTCGGCATGGCTTTGAATGGCGTGGCCGACATCGCCAAGCGTGTTGCCGGGCCGCGCCGCCGCAATCCCCCGCATCAGGCATTCGTAGGTCACATCGACAAGCTTTCGCGCCTTCAACGGCACATCGCCGACCAGATACATGCGGCTGGTATCGCCGTGCCAGCCATCGACGACGACGGTCACATCGATGTTGACGATATCGCCGCTCTTGAGCTTTCGCGCCG
>JAYUUE010000341.1:0-2917 GCA_043754785.1 Polymorphobacter sp.
ATGGCGTTGAAAAAGGAAGGCGATTCGGGGCGCAAGACGCTCAACCAATATACCCGATATGGCACGGTGTTTCTGACCGCCATCCAGGGTTACGGCATCGCCGTCGGCCTCGAAGGCTGGGGCGCCGGCCAGGGTATTTCGGCGGTCATCGAGCCCGGCATGTTCTTTCGCATCACCACCGTCATCACGCTGATCGGTGGCACCATGTTCCTGATGTGGCTCGGCGAACAGATCACCAGCCGCGGCATCGGTAACGGTGTTTCCTTGATCATCATGGCCGGCATCGTCGCGCATCTGCCGACCGCGATCGGACAATTGTTCGAGCAGGGCCGCACCGGTGCAATAAACCCGGCGTTTATCCTGGTTATCGGCGCCATCGCCCTGGCCACGATCGCCTTCATTTGCGTCATGGAGCGCGCCCAGCGCCGCATCCTCATCCAATATCCCAAGCGTCAGGTCGGTACGCGGCAGTTCCAGGGTGACAGCTCGCATCTGCCGCTGAAGCTCAACACCGCCGGCGTGATCCCGCCGATCTTCGCCTCGTCGCTGCTGCTGATGCCGCTGACCATTGCCCAATTCGCGGCACAGGGCGGCAAGGGCCCGGAATGGCTGCTGACGATCACGACGGCGCTGCAGCACGGCGCGCCGCTGTACATGGCGCTTTATGCGCTCGGCATCATTTTCTTCAGCTTTTTCTACACCGCCGTTGTCTTCAACCCCGAAGAAACCGCCGAAAATTTGAAGAAATACGGCGGCTTCATCCCCGGCATCCGGCCGGGCGTGCGCACCTCCGAATATCTCGATTTCGTGCTGACGCGAATCACCGTCATCGGCGCCGCCTATCTGACCGTCATCTGCCTGTTGCCGGAGTTTCTGTCGGCCAAGCTCGGCACCGGCCTGGCGCTGGGCGGTACCTCGCTGTTGATCGTTGTCAATGTGACCATGGATACTGTCGCCCAGATTCAGAGCCACTTGCTTGCGCATCAATATGAGGGTCTTATTCGGAAATCGAAATTGCGTGGGGGATCGCGTCGTTGAATCTGATCTTGCTGGGTCCGCCCGGCGCGGGGAAGGGAACCCAGGCAAGCCGACTCGTCAAAGAACGGGGACTTGTCCAGCTTTCTACGGGCGATATGCTCCGTGCCGCCGTCGCCGCACAAACGCCTGTCGGCCTCAAGGCTAAATCGGTGATGGAATCGGGCGGTCTCGTTTCTGACGAGATCGTCAGCGGTATCCTGTCCGAACGCCTTGACCATGAGGATGCCCGCCGGGGCTTCATCCTTGATGGCTATCCGCGCACCAGCGTCCAAGCCGATGCGCTCGACACCATGCTGTCCGAAAAGGGCCTGACGCTCGATCATGTCATCGAGTTGGAGGTCAATGAGGACGCCCTTGTCGATCGCATCACCGGCCGCTTTACCTGCGCCAAATGCGGCGAGGGCTATCATGATCGCCACAAGCTTCCCAAGGTGACGGGCATCTGCGATGTCTGCGGCAGCACCGAGTTCAAGCGACGTCCCGACGACAACGCCGACACCGTGCGCACCCGCATGGCTGAATATCGCACCAAAACCGCGCCGATCCTGCCGCATTACGAAGCGCGCGGGCTCGTCAGCCGGGTCGATGGCATGGCGGACATGGACGCGGTGGCGCATAGCATCGACGCGGTGCTCGATCGTTGAGGTGCTGGCGATGAGGCATCCGGGGGCGCTGGCCGGCCGATGATATTGTCGCTCAGCCCTCGGCGGCCGACGCTGCGGCTTACCGCGCGGGGACTGGCCTATTTGGCCGATTGAAAGCAAACCGGCGCTCAGCAGCCGCAGACCGTGTCAATCGGCGAACCAAGGCGAGACCAATGCGGGCAGTACATGTAAATGCTTGTAATATAACAGCTCTATATGATATTCGAGTTCCTCGCCCCGGTTAGTGAGCCGCATTGGAGATAGCGTTTCGGGGTGACTTTCGCGACCTTCGCCGGCCGGGTCGGCGTCGCTGCGTCTTGTGCCCTTGACTCTCCTCCCTCATCCGGGTAGCAGCCGTCTTCCGATTAACCGGATCACTGACCCGGCGGCCTATCCGGCCGTCCGGTTCTTGCTTTGAGATGGGGTGCCTGCCCAGCGCATCCTGTGGAGCTTGGAAGGAAATAATCTGTGGCACGTATTGCGGGTGTTAACATCCCGACCAACAAGCGCGTTGAGATCGCGTTGACCTATATTTACGGCATCGGCCGTACCACCGCATCGCGGATCACCAAGGATCTGGGTTTTCCGGAATCACGCCGTGTGCAGGATTTGACCGATTCGGAAGTGCTGTCGGTTCGGGAACTCATCGACCGTGAACTGACTGTCGAAGGTGATCTTCGCCGCCAGACGGCGATGAACATCAAGCGCCTGATGGACCTTGCCTGTTACCGCGGGCTGCGGCATCGCAAGGGCCTGCCAGTGCGCGGCCAGCGAACCCATACCAATGCGCGGACCCGCAAGGGCAAGGCCAAGCCGATCGCCGGCAAGAAGAAGTAAGGGCCTTTTCCCCGCTTTTTCTCCTTGATCGACTGACAGGAACAGGATTTTTTCGATGGCACGCGAAGTCGCACGCATAAAGCGCCGTGAGCGCAAGAATATCACATCGGGCGTTGCCCATGTAAACGCCAGCTTCAACAACACGATGATCACCATCACAGATGCCCAAGGCAATGCGATTGCCTGGTCGTCGGCGGGGACCATGGGGTTCAAGGGCAGCCGCAAGTCTACGCCGTTTGCGGCGCAAATGGCCGCCGAAGATGCTGGCAAAAAGGCCGCCGAACACGGTGTCCGCACGCTCGAAGTCGAAGTGCGCGGTCCCGGATCGGGTCGCGAATCGGCACTTCGGGCTTTGCAGGCTGTGGGCTTTCAGATCACTGCAATCCGTGATGTGACGC
>JAYUUE010000342.1:0-2909 GCA_043754785.1 Polymorphobacter sp.
GCGCGCCGGGGGCTTTTCTGGCGCGCGCGGCACCTTACATCAGGCGTCTAATATCCGATTGAAAGCACCATTCTCCATGGCAGACTTCCCCGATTGGCACGGCACGACCATCGTGTCGGTGCGCAAAGGCGGCCGCGTCACCATCGCGGGCGACGGCCAGGTGACTATGGGCCAGACGGTGATGAAGCCCAACGCCCGCAAGGTGCGGCGGCTGGGCCCGAACGGTGCGGTCATCGGTGGCTTTGCCGGCGCCACCGCCGATGCCTTCACGTTGTTCGAACGGCTGGAGGCCAAGCTCGAGCGTTATCCCGGCCAGTTGACGCGCGCGGCGGTGGAGTTGGCCAAGGACTGGCGGACAGACCGTTATCTGCGCCGGCTGGAGGCGATGATGATCGTCGCCGACAAGGATGTGACGCTGGTGCTGACCGGCACCGGCGACGTGCTTGAACCGCTCGGCGGCATCGCCGCCATCGGTTCGGGCGGCAATTTCGCGCTGGCGGCGGCGCGGGCGCTGGCCGATTCGACGCATGATTCCGAAGCGATCGCGCGCCGCGCCATGGCGATCGCGGCGGAGCTTTGCATTTACACTAACGACCAGGTGACGGTCGAAAGCATCGACGCAGGAGAGGCGCCAACAAAGGGCGAAAGCATCGACGCAGGAGAGGCGCCAACAAAGGGCGCAAGCATCGACGCAGGAGAGTCCTGATTTATGTTGTATAGGCGCCTTGGCAACACCGGGTTGATCGTCTCGCGATTGTCGCTCGGAACGATGACCTTCACCAATGGCGCTGGCAGCGCGGCGGTCGCCAAGACCAATGCGGCGGATGCGCAGGCGATGGTCGACCGCGCCATCGACGCGGGGATCAACTTTTTCGATACGGCCGACGTTTATGCCGGCGGCGAGTCCGAGACTTTGCTTGGGCAAGTGCTCGGCAAGAGGCGCGACCAGGTGGTGATTGCGACCAAGGCCGGCTGGCGCAGTGGCGCGCCGCTCAACCGCAGCGGACTGTCGGCGGCGCATCTGCACTGGTCGATCGACGCCAGTTTGAAGCGGCTCGGCACCGATCATGTCGATGTCTATGTCGCCCACCGCGACGATGCCAACACGCCGCTGGAGGAAACGCTTTCGGCGCTCGACGCGATCGTTCGGGCGGGCAAGGCGCGCTATCTTGGCGTATCGAACTGGTCGGCGTGGAAGGTCGCGGCGGCGCTGGAATTGCAACGCGCCAATGGCTGGGCCCCGTTCAGCCATGTCCAGATGATGTATTCGCTGCTCGGCCGCGGCATCGAGCACGAGGTGCTGCCGATGATGGGTCGTTACGGCCTGGGGCTGACGGCATGGAGCCCGCTCGCCGGCGGTTTCCTAAGCGGCAAATATACTCGCGAAAACCTGAAGGACCCCGACAATCGCCTGTCGGGATTCGACATGATCCCGTTCGACAAGGACAAGGGCTTTGCGCTGGTCGAGACGCTGCGCGAAATCGGCGGCGCACACGGGGCGAGCGTGGCGCAGGTGGCGCTGGCGTGGGTGCTGGCCAACCCGGCGGTGTCGAGCGTCATCATCGGCGCGTCGAAGCTGGCGCAGCTTGATGACAACATCGCCGCGGCGAATATCGCGTTGAGCGCCGAAGAGCTGAAGCGGCTCGACAAGGCGACGCGGCCGGAACTGCAATATCCGGCGTGGGTGACGCGGGCGCTCGACATGCCGATTGCCACTGCCCTCGCCGCGACGCCGACCCCCAAAGTGAAAGCGATTGTATGAACAGCCAAACCCCGATTGCCGCCGCCGATACGGGCCTGACCCCGCGCGAGATCGTGGCGGCACTTGATCGCCACATCGTCGGACAGGGCGACGCAAAGCGCGCGGTGGCGGTCGCGCTGCGCAACCGCTGGCGCCGGCAACGGCTCGGCGATGATCTGCGCGATGAGGTCAGCCCCAAGAACATCCTGATGATCGGGCCGACGGGGTGCGGCAAGACCGAGATTTCGCGGCGGCTGGCCAAGCTGGCGGGCGCGCCGTTCCTGAAGATCGAGGCGACGAAGTTTACCGAGGTCGGTTATGTCGGCCGCGATGTCGATTCGATCATCCGCGACCTGGTCGAGGAATCGATCCGGCTGGTACGCGAGACGCGCCGGACCGGGGTGAAGGAGGCGGCCGAAGCCGCGGCGGAGGCGCGGTTGCTCGATGTGCTCGTTGGCAAGGATGCCAGCGAGGCGACGCGGCTGGCATTCCGTGACCGGTTCCGCGCCGGCGACCTGAAGGGCCGCGAAGTCGAGATCGAAGTCGCCGACAGCGCACCCAATTTCGAGATGCCGGGGATGCAGCCGGGGCAGGTCGGGATGATCAACCTGTCGGACATGCTCGGCAAGGCGATGGGCGGGCGCACCAAGCGCCGCAAGATGAGCGTCGAAGGCGCCTGGGAGGCGCTGCTCGCCGAGGAATCGGACAAGCGGCTGGACGACGAGGACATCGCCCGCGAGGCGGTGCGCAGTGCCGAAGCCAATGGCATCGTCTTTCTCGACGAGATCGACAAGATCGCTGTGTCCGACGTGCGCGGCGGGTCGGTGAGCCGCGAAGGCGTGCAGCGCGACCTGCTGCCGCTGATCGAAGGCACCACGGTGGCGACCAAATATGGCCCGGTGAAGACCGACCATATCCTGTTCATCGCGTCGGGGGCGTTTCATGTGTCGAAGCCCAGCGACCTGTTGCCGGAGTTGCAGGGGCGGTTGCCGATCCGGGTGGAGTTGAAGGGCCTGACCTATGAGGATTTCAAGCGCATCCTGACCGATACCGAGGCGTCGCTGGTCCGCCAATATGTGGCGCTGCTCGGCACCGAAGGCGTGACCTTGACGCTGACCGATGATGGCATCGACGCTATCGCGCGCACCGCCGAGCAAGTGAACGACGC
>JAYUUE010000343.1:0-2900 GCA_043754785.1 Polymorphobacter sp.
CGCGACAGCACGCCTTCGAGGATGCGCTGGGCGCCGCCCATTTCCCACAGCACGTTGATGTTGAGCGCGCCGAAACCGCGCGACAGTTCGGGCGCGGCCATGTCATAGGCGCGCTGCACCTGCTGGACGGCGCCTTCGATGGCGTAATCGACCAGCTCCTCATGGCGATCACGCCGGGTCAGCTGTGTGTAGATCTGCGGGATGATGCGGCCGGTGGGATCATAGCTGTCGGCGTTGACGGCGGAGATGGTGCCGACGCCGCCGGCATGCGCCCAGGCGCCGGACGACAAATGGTTGGTCGCCGCAACGCCCTTGCCGCCTTCGACCAGCGGCCACATTTCGCGGCCGCCCATGGGTATCGCTTTCAGCCCGTTGAGCATCATGTTCCGATCAATCGACGCGGCCCCGCAGCGTCCCCCGCGCAGGTTCCTGCGCATCTATACGTGCAAATGGCGGCATAAGCGCAATAGATTGTGGTCAAACCGGCGTGTGCCAGTGTCACGGCGGCGATGATGAGGCCAAATGATGCAGATTTGCGACGAGACCGGCAAGGCCGCGCTGGAACGCCTGTTTGCCGCCGCCACTGCTGCTGTATCGGCCGGGGCGGTGATGCCGCGCCATCTGCCAACGCCGCCGGGTCGGCTGTGCGTCATCGCCATCGGCAAGGCGGCGGCGGCGATGATGGCGGCGGTGCAGGCCCGGCACCTTTCGTCATCGCCGGTGCCGCTGGCTGGCCTGGTGGTGGCGCCGCATGGCCATGTGCCCAGCGGTTTTGGCTTTGCCGGGGTGGAGGTGATCACCGCAGGGCATCCGCTGCCCGATGCCGACAGTGTGCGGGCGGGTGTGCGGGCCCTGGCGCTGGCGCGCGCGCTGGGGCCGGACGATCATCTGCTGGCGCTGGTTTCGGGGGGTGGGTCGGCGGTGCTCGCCGCCCCTGTTGCGGGCCTGACGCTGGCGGAAAAGGTCGCGGTGACAAACGCGCTGTTGCGGTCGGGCGCGGCGATTGCCCAGATCAACGCGGTGCGCCGGGCGCTGTCGCAAATCAAGGGCGGCGGGCTGGCGACGGCGTGTGCGGCGCCGGTGACGACGTGGGTGGTATCGGACATTCCGGGCGATGATGCGTCGCTGGTGGCATCGGGGCCGACGATAAGCGGCGGTTCGGGTGACGCGCGCGAGGTGCTGGCACGATATGGCATCGGCTTGCCGGCGGGGGTGGTGCTGGCGGCGTCGCGGGCGCTGAGGCCGGGTGCGGTGCGGATCATCGCGCGTGCCCGCGACGCGCTCGATGCAGCGGGGCGGCTGGCAGCGAACTGGGGCTATGCGGTAACCGATCTGGGCGATGATCTGCAGGGCGAGGCGCGGGTGTTGGGCGCGGCGCATGGTGCGCTGGCGCTTTCGGGGGGGCGGCGGGCGATTATTTCCGGGGGGGAAGCCAGTGTCACGGTGCGGGGAACAACCGGGCGCGGCGGGCGCAATCTGGAATATGCGCTGGGGTTGGCGCTGGCGCTGGATGGCGCGCCGGGGATCACGGCGCTTGCGGCGGACAGCGATGGCATCGACGGGTCGAGCCATGCTGCCGGGGCCTGCATCGGCCCGGATACGCTGGCGCGCGGGCGGGCGCTCGGGATGGATGCGGCGGCGTATCTGGCGGCGAACGACGCGCATGGCTATTTTGCGGCGCTGGGCGACCTGGTGGTGACGGGGCCGACGCTGACCAATGTCAATGATGTGCGGGTGATATTGGTGGGGTGAATTGACTCCCCTCGCCGCAAGCGGGCGAGCGTTCAGATTTTGCGGCTGGCTTTTTCGTCGAGCCCGGAGGTGCCTTCGCGGCGCGCCAGTTCGGCGCGGATTTCATCGAAGCTCAGCCCGGCGTCGACGAGCAGCACGGCGAGGTGGAACACCAGATCGGTGGCTTCGCCAACCAGTTCGGCGCGGTCATTGCCCATCGCGGCGATGACGGTTTCGACGGCTTCCTCGCCGAGTTTCTGGGCGATCTTGGCGCGGCCCTTGGCGGTCAGTTTGGCGACGTAGCTGACCTGCGGGTCGGCGTGGCGGTTGCGCGTGATCCGTGCCGTCAGCCGGTCGAAAACATCGTCGTTCCCAGAAACGTTCATACCCGCACCCTCACCCCTGCCGCCGCCAGTGCCGCCTTGGCATCGGCGACGGTCGCCGCGCCGAAGTGGAAGATCGACGCCGCCAGCACCGCACTGGCATGGCCCTCGATCACCCCGGCGACAAGATCACCGACGCTACCGACGCCGCCGCTGGCGACAACCGGCACCGGCACGGCGTCGGCGATGGCGCGGGTCAGGGCGAGGTCGTAACCGCCGCGGGTGCCGTCACGGTCCATGCTGGTCAGCAGGATTTCGCCGGCGCCGAGGCGTGCGGCCTCGATGGCGTAGGTGACGGCGTCGATGCCGGTGGCTCGCCGGCCGCCATGGGTGAAGATTTCCCATTTGCCCGCGGCGGTGGCCTTGGCATCGACGGCGACGACGACGCACTGGTCACCAAAGCGCATCGCCAGTTCGCCGATAAGGGCGGGCCGGGCGATGGCGGCGGAGTTGACAGCGATCTTGTCGGCGCCGGCGAGCAGCAGCGCGCGGGCATCGGCTACGCTGCGGACGCCGCCGCCGACGGTCAGCGGCATGAAACAGGCGTCGGCGGTGGCCTCGACGATGTGGAGCAGCGTGCCGCGATCTTCGTGGGTGGCGGTGATGTCGAGAAAGGTCAGCTCATCGGCGCCGGCGGCATCATAGGCGCGGGCGGCCTCGACCGGGTCACCGGCATCGCGCAGCGCCACGAAGTTGACGCCTTTGACGACGCGGCCGTTCGCCACGTCGAGGCAGGGGATGACGCGGACGGCGAGAGTCATTTGGTCCTCCCCCTCAGGGGGGAGG
>JAYUUE010000344.1:0-2896 GCA_043754785.1 Polymorphobacter sp.
AGATCATTGTAGCGGCCGTCCGAGTGCAGGCGGCAGGCGAGGATGCCGCGATCAGCGCTGGTGCCGGTGGCGGTTTCGGCGCGCAGCACCACGGCGCCGGCGCCGTCGCCGAACAGCACACAGGTGGCACGATCATCCCAATCGAGCAGCCGCGAAAACGTTTCGGCGCCAATGACCAGCGCGGTGCGATAGACGCTGCTCGCCCCGGTGAGCATCGCGTCGGCGACGGACAGGGCGTAGAGGAAGCCCGAGCACACGGCGGCGACGTCGAAGGCGACACCATGGACCATGCCGAGCTTGTGCTGGATGACCGTGGCGCAGGCAGGGAAGGTCTGGTCCGGAGTGGCGGTGGCGACGATGATCAGGTCGACATCGCCAGCGGTGATGCCGGCATTGGCGAGCGCGCGGCGGGCGGCGGCGGCGCCGAGGTCGGAGGTGAATTCGCCTGGCGCAGCGATGTGGCGCTGGCGGATGCCGGTACGCTCGACGATCCATTCGTCGCTGGTATCGACACGGGCGGCAAGACTGGCATTGGTGACGACTTCGGCGGGAAGATAGCTGCCGGTGCCGATGATCCTTGCACGGATCACGCCTCGGCCACGGCTTCAGGCACGGCCGGTCGATGCGCCCGAAAATTGGCAAGATCCTGCAAGATACGTTCGCCAACCTTGCCGACGATCAGGTCATGCGCGACGCCGATGGCGTTGGCGATGCCCAGAACGTTTGCCGACCCATGGCTTTTGACGACGATGCCGTTGAGGCCCAGGAACACCGCGCCGTTATGGGCATTGGGGTCGAGATGGGCCCGCAGCGCCCGCAGCGCGCCGCGCGACATCAAATAGCCGAGCCGCGTCAGCCAGCTCGATTCAAACGCCTTGGCGAGCAGCCCGGTAACCAGCTTGCCGGTGCCTTCGGCGGTCTTGAGGGCGATATTGCCCGAAAAGCCATCGGTGACGATCACATCGACATTGCCCTGACCGATCTTGTCGCCTTCGACGAAGCCCTCGAAGTGCATCGGCAGCACGGCCCCGCGCAACAGGGCGGCGGCATCGCGGATTTCGTCGGTGCCTTTCAGCTCCTCCTCGCCGATGTTGAGCAGCGCGACGCGCGGCTTTTCAAGGCCGAGCACGGTCCGCGCGAACGCAGCACCCATCACGGCGAACTGCACGAGGTTTTCGGCGTCGCATTCGGTATTGGCGCCAAGATCGAGGACCACCGAATCATTCTTCAGCGTCGGCAGCAGCGCGGCGAGCGCCGGGCGATCGATCCCCGGCATGGTGCGCAGGGAAAACAGCGCCATCGCCATCAAGGCGCCGGTGTTGCCGGCCGAGACGGCGGCATGGGCGGCGCCCTGCTTCACCGAATCGATAGCCATGCCCATCGACGATGTGCGACCGCGGCGCAGCGCCTGCGACGGCTTGTCGGTGCCGAGCACGACGTTATCGGTATGGACGACCACGGCGGTGGCAGCGAGGCGCGGGCATTTTGCCAGTTCCTCGCGGATGCTGTGTTCCGGCCCGTGCAGGCGGAAAACCAGTTTCGGATAGCGCTCGGAAGCGATTTCGGCGGCGGCCATGACGTTGGCGAGCCCGGCGTCGCCGCCCATCAGGTCAAGTGCGATGATCGGCGCTGCGGTCATGCCGTTGGCCGATTCCTCTCCTTGACCGGCCGGATCAGGCCTGGATTTCGACGACTTCGCGGCCGTTGTAATGCCCGCAGGCTCCACAAAGGTTGTGCGGCAGCTTCAGTTCGCCGCAGTTGGGGCATTCCTGGAACGATACCGGAACCAGCGCGTGATGGCTGCGGCGCATGTTGCGCTTGGAAGGCGAAGTCTTGCGTTTCGGAACGGCCATGCGGCACCTGTCATCTTTGTCGTTGGGCGCGTCAGCGGGAAAGCGTCAGCGTCGGGGGGTCGATTGACGCATAGACGTCGCCCGAAACCCCGGGTTGAGTGAAGCAGCGGCGTATAGGGATTTTTGGGGTTGGCGCAAGAAAAAAGGGGCGGCGCGCCGCTGGTTACAAGGGGTTCAGGCAATCACGGAAACGTCGACTGCCCGCAACGGTCGCGCCGCTGGCAAGGCGCACCTCGAAATCACCCGACGGCGTGGTCATGAGCGCGATGATGGCGTCACGCCGCACAAGGCGGGATCGGTGGATCCGCGCGAAGCCGAGCGGAACCAGCTGCTCCGACAAAGCGGCAAGCGTCGTACGGTAAAGCACTGGCCCGGTGGGTGTGTGCAGTTCAACATAGTTGCCGGCCGCTTCGACGAACTCGATTTCGGCAGCGTAGAACCAGCGTTTGCGGGCGCCGTCGCGAACTTCGATCCGAAATGCCGCCGGTGGCGGCGGGGTAGCGACAGGATGTGCGAGACGGTCGGCGATGAAGCCGATCGAGGCGAATATGAACACTGACAACAGGTCTTTTCGCCATTCGTAGAGCAGGTGCGCTGCGGTGAAGTCGAACGTGTAAGCCGTGCCCAACAGCCTGTAGATTCCGGCTCTGGACACTGCCAGAAAGGCGACATGTGCGGCCCAAGCCGGGATGGCGACCACGAAGATGCCGGCGATCGATGCCGGTCAACCGAGGTGCGGCGGCCGCAGGCGGCGCAGCAGGCGCAGCAATGGCATGGCAGCCATGATCCAGAACAGCGCGTTGGTCAGTTCCCAAACCCAAGGCTCCCATGCGTCGACGGCTGCGCCGGCCTCGGCAAGGTCGTCGCTTACGGTCAGCGCGTTGACCACCGTTGCGACCAACGTGCCGGCGGTGACGGTGACGAGCGCGATCCGGTCCATGACATCGAGGCCGGTGCGCCCTGTCCCGCCTGCGCCGCGGTTCGTCCCTGCCACCTGCACTCCATCCCCGTGTCGCTGCCGTTCGTACCGCCGCAGGCGACAT
>JAYUUE010000345.1:0-8592 GCA_043754785.1 Polymorphobacter sp.
CGGGCCGGGCGCACCGAAATGCGCGACACGCTGCTGTCGTGGCTGCCGGCGGATCTGACCGGCCGCCGCATCCTCGATGCTGGCTGCGGCACCGGCATGTTGGCTATCGAAGCTGCGCTGCGCGGCGCCACCGTCGTCGGTGTCGATGTCTCGCCGCAGCTGGTGGCGACCGGGATGGAACGGCTGCCCGCCGCCGTCCGTGATCGTATTACGCTGGTGGCCGGCGACATGCTCGATCCGGCGCTGGGGGAGTTTGACCATATCGTCTCGATGGACGTGCTGATCCATTATGAGGCCGACGAAATCGCCGCCGCGACCGCCAAGCTCGCCAGCCGTGCCCGGCATAGCCTGATCTTCACCTTCGCACCCGGCACACCGCTGCTGCGCACCGCCCGCGCCGTCGGCCGGTTGTTCCCCGCGTCCGACCGTTCGCCGACGATCATCCCGGTCAGCCATGGCCATCTCAAGGCCTATCTGACCCGCGCCGTGCCGCACACCCGGCTCGGCCGCGACACGCGGGTCAACCGCGGCTTCTACATCTCGCACGCCCAGGAAGTCTTGACCGCCAAGGACTCGCAACAATGAGCCGCGCGACAAGCCTTGTGAAAAGGATCGGCACGCGCTTCCTGCCATTTGCCGATGCAGCCACCAAGGAATTGCCGCTGTCGCGGTTACTGCGGCTGTCGCTGTTCCAGGTTTCGGTTGGACTGGCGATGGTGCTGCTCAACGCTACGCTCAACCGGGTGATGATCGTCGAACTGAAAATTTCGGCGACTCTGGTGTCTGTTCTCGTTGCCCTGCCCCTGCTGTTCGCGCCGCTGCGCGCGCTGATCGGCCACAAATCCGACAACCACCGCTCGATTCTCGGCTGGAAACGGGTGCCGTATATCTGGGCCGGTACCATGATGCAGTTCGCCGGCCTCGCGATCATGCCGTTCGCGCTGCTGGTCATGACCGGCCATGGCCAATCGGGGCCACTGGCCGGGGAAATTTTCGGCGCCGTGGCATTCCTGATGGTTGGTGCCGGCGTCGCTGTCACGCAGACTGCCGGGCTGGCGCTGGCCAATGACCTCGCGCCGCCCGAGGCTCGGCCGCGGGTGGTCTCGCTGCTTTACACGATGCTGCTGGTCGGCATGTTGATTTCGTCAGTGGTGCTTGGCCGCATCCTGACCAACTTCACCGAAACCCAGCTGGTCGGCGTCATTCAGGGTACTGCCGTAATTACCCTTGTCCTCAACGTCGTCGCGCTTTGGAAGCAGGAGGTCCGCCAGACCGGCGGCACCACCGCCAGCGCCGAGGAAGACCAGGCCTTCGCCGCGCGCTGGAGCGACTTCACCGCCGCGCCGCGCACCCGTCGGCTCTTGGTCGCCGTGGCGCTCGGCGCTGCGGGTTTCGGCATGCAGGACATATTGCTCGAACCCTATGGCGGGCAGGTGCTTGGCCTGAGCGTCGGCCGTACCACGGCGCTGACCGCATTGTCGTCCATGGGCACCCTGATCGGCCTGTCGTTGGCGGCGCAGGCGCTGGCACAAGGCCGGGATGCGGCGCGGATCGCGGCATGCGGCGCGCTGGCCGGCATCGTCGCCTTTGCGCTGGTGGTGTTTTCGGCCCCCATGCACTCGGTGGCGCTGCTGTCGCTGGGCACGACCGGCATCGGCTTTGGCAACGGCCTGTTCGCAGTTTGCACGCTCACAGCGGCGATGGCGCTCGGCGAGGAGGGCGGCTCGGGCCTGGCGCTCGGCGTCTGGGGCGCCGTGCAGGCCTCCGCGGCCGGCCTCGGCATCCTGGCGTCCGGCGCCATCCGCGACGTCATCGGCGCCGCCGCCATGGCCGGCCGTCTCGGACCGGGGTTTGTCGACCCCGCTACCGGCTATTCGATCGTTTGGCACGTCGAAATCTTCCTGCTGTTCGGCAGTCTTATCGCCCTTGGCCCGCTGGCGCGGCGGGCTGTGGACGCTTCCCCGCGCGCCCGTTTCGGCCTCACCGAATTCCCAACCTGAAGGGGAGAATATTGTGTCCAGTGTCATTCTAGTCGGGGGCCTCGATATTGCCGAGCTCACCTTCTATTTGTTTTTCGGCTTCTTCCTGTGCCTCGTCTGGTATCTCAACCGTGAAAGCCGCCGTGAAGGCTATCCCCTCGAGCATGACATCAGCGGCACCGTCGGCGGCGATATCGGCCGTATCGATCCCAGCGAAAAGAAGACCTTTCAACTGCCGCACGGCCAAGGCAGTTATACGCCCGAGAACGTGCCGCGCGACGCAATGCCGACCAACGTCCACCCGCGAGTCTATGCCGGCACGCCGCTCGATGTGATCGGCGAACCGCTCGGTTCGGGCGTTGGGCCGGGCGCTTATGCGCAGCGCGCCGATCGTCCCGATCTCGACATGTTCGGTCGCACGCGCATCGTGCCGATGGCGATCGCCGAACATGTCAGCGTCGCGAAGCAGGATGTCGACCCGCGCGGACTGCCGGTCATCGGCCTTGATGGCGTCGTCGCCGGCACGGTGCGCGATCTGTGGGTCGATCGCGCCGAACATGTCATTCGTTACCTCGATGTCGCGCTTAACGATGGCGGCACTGCGACGCTGCCGATGCCGATGGTCCGCGTGTCGCGGCGCGGCGTGGTCACCGATTCGGTCAACGCCGCACAGTTCGCCGGCTGCCCGCAGTTGAAAGCCACCGACCAGATTACCTTGCTCGAAGAAGAAAAGGTTTCGGCCTATTTCGGCGCGGGCTATCTTTGGGCGACGCCTGAACGGTCGGAGCCGTATCTGTGACCATAGAGTACGAAATTGAACCGATCCCCGGCCTGCCGGGCAACCTGCCGCCAGGTGAGACGATCATCTGGCAGGGCTCACCCGATTGGCAGACGCTCGCCCGCGCCGTGTTTCACACGCGACTGGTGGCTATCTGGTTCGCCGTCTTCGCAGCGCTGGCCTTTGTTGCGGGCGGTACCGGCCTTAACGGTGCGCTGATCACGATCGCCGCCGCTGGCATCGGGCTTGGCGTGCTTTATCTGCTGGCGCGGGCCGGCGCGCGCTCGACGATCTACACGCTGACCAACCGCCGCATCGTCATGCGCTTCGGCGTCTCGCTGCCGAAATGTGTCAATTTGCCGTTGGCAGTGATCGGTGCCGCCGATGTTCGGGCGCTGGGCAACGGAAACGTCGATATCGTGCTGCGTCCGACGCAGCGCTTCCCGCTCGGCTGGCTGCAAATGTGGCCGCATGTCCAGCCGTGGAAGGTCGGAGAGCCCCAGCCGATGCTGCGCGCCATCCCCGCAAGCTTCGCGCCGATGCTGGCCAGCGCCTTGATCAGCGCGGATCCGCAGCGCACAACCATTGCCGTGACAACCCCCGCAGAAACCCCCGCCGTGACGCCCGTTGCAACCCCGATGGGCGTCGCTGCATGAGCGATTTCACGCATGAACGCTTTCCACCCTGGGTGCTTGGCGCGGCCGGTGGCATCGTCGGCATCACCCTGCTGGTAGTGTTCGGCGTCCGCCTCGGCGTTCTGCCGGCACGCCCGACGGCACCGCAGCTTCGCAGCGAAAACCATATCGGCATCGTCAAATCGGCGGATTTCGTCTTCGCTGACCGCGCCGATGGCGCGCTTGTCGCCAATGACGCCGCCACAGGCAAGCCGGCGCTGGTGCTCGAGCCCGGCTCGAACAGCGGCTTTATCCGCGGCGTCATGCGCGGCATGATGCGCGAACGCATGCTCCACAATGTCTCGCGCTATGGCGCCGTCACCATAACCCAGTGGGCCGATGGCGCGCTGACGTTGAAAGACAAATCGACCGGCCGCATCATCGAACTCGGCAGTTTCGGCCATACCAACCGCGCCGCCTTTGCCCAATTGCTGGCGCCGGGCGTGCACGTGGTGGAAAGTATCGAAAAGATGCAGCCAAACGGCCCGCGCAGCCCCGACGACAACAGTAGCGTCGGCAAGACGGTGGGGCTGTGACCCGGTTGTTCGCGCGGGAAAGCTGGGAAACCGGCTGCACTATCGCCGTCGAGCACAGCGCCGACGCGCTGCATGCGCATGTGGAGCTCGATGGCGATGTGCTGCTCGGGCCGGGCGACCAGGTGCGCGTCCATGGCGCGGCGGTGCGGCTGCCATTCGGGCAGGCGATCACCTTGCGGCGCCGTGCCACGGTATCGCGCGCCGGACTGGTGGCGCAATGGTGGACGAAACTGCGTGCCCAGTTCGACTTGACCGAGCTGTACGAGATCACCTTCACTTCGGAGAAGCCGCGATGAACGCGCACGTTTTTGAGGATGCGCGATGAACACGCACCCGCCCATGCTGCTCGCCGATGATCCTGACGATGATTTTGCCCGGGTCGCGGGCGACCGTCATGTCGCGCTGACCAAGGACGTGACGCAGGCCATGGCAGCCGCCGACACCGTGCTGTCCCCTCGTTTTTATACCACCGATTTCGCTGCCATGGATCGCATTGATGTGTCGGCAGTGCGCGGCGAGTGGGACGCGCTGATCGCCGAAATGACCGCCGATCCGAACAGGCGCCACTTCAAGCGCAACGAGGAATTTGACGGCGTCATTGAAAATTTGCCACCGGCACTCCGCGTGGAATTTACCGATTTCCTCGTGTCATCGATGACGTCAGAGTTTTCCGGCTGCATCCTCTATTCCGAAATAGCCAAGCGGGTGAAAAATCCCGACGCCAAGGCGCTGTTCAAGCTGATGGCGCGCGATGAATCGCGCCACGCCGGCTTCATCAACGATAGCCTGAAAGACGCCGGCATCGGCATCGACCTCGGTTTCTTGACCAAAACCAAGAAATACACCTTTTTTCGGCCGAAATTCATCTATTACGCGACTTATCTCAGCGAAAAAATCGGCTACGCGCGCTACATCACCATCCACCGGCATTTCGAGGCGCATCCGGAAATGCGCTTCCACCCGATCTTCAAATGGTTCGAGGCCTGGTGCAACGACGAGTTCCGCCACGGCGAAGCATTTGCACTGCTGATGCGCGCCGATCCCAAGCTGCTCGCGGGCCACAACAAGCTCTGGATCCGCTTCTTCCTCGTCGCGGTTTATGCGACAATGTATGTTCGCGACCACAATCGTCCGGTGCTCTACAAGGCTTTTGGCATCGATACGACTGACTATGATTTCAAGGTCTTCAACATCACCACGCTGATCACCAGGCAGGTGTTTCCCATCGCGCTCGACACCGATGCACCGAAATTCCGCGCCCTGCTCGAACAGATGCGGACGATTTCAGCCGGCATTGACGCGACCCGCAAGCAGGGCGGCGCCATGGCCGCGGTAAAGCGCTTCGGCCTTACGCTGTCCGCCGGCCTTACTTTCGCGCGGCTCTACATCCACCCAGTCGAACACACGGCGCTGCCCGCCACCGTCCGGCTGCAACCCGTCTGGTAGAATGCTGCCTCAGCCGTTCCTTTTGCCGCTGATGGCGCCGCTGCTGTTTGCGACCGTGTTGTGGTTCGTCGCTACTGGTTTTGTGCTGTGGCTTGATAGGTTGCCGAGTCGCACTTGGCCCGCCAGTCTCGTTGGCGCCACTGTCGCCAGTGGCTTCGCAATGGGCGGCATCATCGCCACCGCGCCCGAAACCAGCCCCGCCGCCGCTTATGCCGCTTTCGCCTGCGCCCTCGTGTTATGGGGCTGGCACGAACTCAGCTTCCTGATGGGCTTCGTCACCGGCCCAAATCGTGGTGCGTGTCCGGCCGATGCGCGAGGCTGGCGGCGCTTCCGCCTCGCCGCCGCGACGCTGATCCACCACGAGGTGGCAATGTTCCTCACGGTCATCGTGTTGGCGGCGGCGACTTGGGGGCAGCCCAACCAGACCGCGTCCCTCACGTTCGTGCTGCTGTTCGTCATGCGGCTGTCGGCAAAATTGAACATCTTCGCGGGCGTTCCGCATCTGTCGACCGACATGATGCCCGACCATATGCGCTACCTCGCCAGCTATTTTCGCATCCGACCAGCCAGCGGCTTTTTCGCCGCCAGCCTGGCGAGCATCGCCGTGCTGGCGGCGTGGTTGGGCAGCGCTGCCATCGCCTCGCACGGCGGGCTGGCAACCGGCTATGCGCTGGCGTTTGCACTGGTTGTGCTAGCCTTTATCGAGCACGGCTTTCTGGTGGTGCCGTGGCAGGATAGCCGGCTGTTTCGCTGGGCGATTCCGGCGCGTGTCCGCAACCGCGTCGCAATAGCCGAACTTAATCACCACAACGGCCAGAAAACCGCCGAAACCGTGACACTTCGCACGCCGAATCCGCTTGCCGGCCTTGAAAGTGCACGGCAATGACATTTGGGGAGATTGTAGATGGATTATGAAGCCCATTTCCAGGCCGCGCTCGACGGCTTGAAAGAACGCGGAAACTACCGCGTCTTTGCCGAACTGCAACGCCGCAAGGGGCAATATCCGCGCGCCACGCGCCATTTGGAAAATGGCGACACCCAGGAAGTCACCGTCTGGTGCTCCAACGATTATCTCGGCATGGGCCAGCATCCCGATGTCATCGCGGCGATGCACGACGAACTTGATCGCTCGGGCGCCGGCGCCGGCGGCACGCGCAACATATCAGGCACAATGCACGCGCATCGCGAGCTGGAAATCGAACTTGCCGATCTGCACAACAAGGAAGACGCGTTGTTGTTCACCAGCGGCTATGTCTCGAACTGGGCGGCGCTGGGCACGCTGGCGTCGAAACTGCCGAATTGCGTTGTGCTGTCGGACGCGCTGAACCACGCCTCGATGATCGAAGGCATTCGCCACAGCCGCGCCGAGTGCCTCAAGTTCCGCCACAATGATGTCGAGGATCTCGACCGGCTGCTGGCGGGGATCGAACCCGGCCGGCCCAAGCTGGTGGCGTTCGAAAGCGTTTATTCAATGGACGGCGACATCGCTCCGATCAAGGACATCCTCGACGTCTGCGAGCGTCACGGCGCCATGAGCTATATCGATGAAGTTCACGCTGTCGGCATGTATGGCCCGCGCGGTGGCGGCGTCGCCGAACGCGAAGGGCTGATGGACCGCATCACCGTCATTGAAGGCACGCTCGGCAAGGCGTTCGGGGTGGTCGGTGGCTATATCGCCGGCTCGAAGGCGATGTGCGATTTCGTTCGCAGCTTCGCCAGCGGCTTCATCTTCACCACCGCGTTGCCACCGGCCATCGCTGCCGGCGCGCTCGCCAGCGTCCGTCATCTCAAGGCCTCGCCGTTCGAGCGCAAGCGCCAGCAGGAACGCGTCGCCCGCGTCCGCGCCGCGCTCCGCCAAACCGGGATCCCGCAGATCGAAAACCCCAGCCACATCATCCCGGTCATGGTCGGCGATGCCAAAAAGGCCAAGATGATCAGCGATTGGCTGATGGAAAACCACGGCATCTACGTCCAGCCGATCAACTATCCCACCGTCCCCGTTGGTACCGAACGCCTGCGCATCACGCCCGGCCCGGTGCATTCGGATGACGATATCGATCGGCTGGTAAAGGCGCTGAGCGACATCTGGGGCCAATGCGCCTTGCATCGCGTGGAAGCCGCCGCCTAGAGCCGAATGCGCCAAATACTCTCAACCTTTCCCTTCAGCAGAGAGGTCGAGAGACGTGCTCTTGCGCGTCCCGTAAAAGGGCGGTCTTCAGCCAGTGCTGGTTTGAGGCGGACGATGGCATCCAGTGGGTCGACGCCGAACGCCAGCTGCGCGGTGCGCTCGACGCGGCGATAGCTGTGGATGGAGAAATTCTTGATCGCGTCGCCCGAAACTTTGCCGTTGCCGACAATGGGCTGGACGTTGTCGGGCGAGGTGACGATGGTGTTGAATACGCCGATTTCGGTGAAGGTCCCTTCGATGCCACCAGCGACGACATAATCGCCGACCTTGTAGGGACGGAAAATGATCAGGAACGCCCCGGCGGCGAAGTTGCCGAGCAGCCCCGACCAGGCAGCGCCGACGGCCAGACCGACACCTGCGAGGAGCGCGGCAAAGCTAGTGGTTTGCATCCCGAAATAACCTAGGATGGCGACGACGAGCACGACGTTGAGGACAACGCCAAGGATGTTGGCGAGGAAGCGCTGCAAAGTTGGATCGAAATTGCGCGCGGTCAGCACGCGCGACATGATGTCGACGGCAAGGCTGATCAGCCAGCGACCGACCATGTACAAGACCAAGGCGCCCACGACCTTGATTGCAATGGCGGTGAGAAACGGCAACACAGTTGCCGACCAGATGCTGACCTGCCTGACTGTATCCGCTCCGTCCGTGCTGCTTCCCCCGATGCCCGGCAACCGCCCTGGTGATGCCCAGCTTTGCTATGCCTTGAACGCCATGTCCGTAACGTTCGGCACAGGATGGCTTGTTTCAAACATTTTGGAGAAATTTCTCAAAAAGCCTGCACCGTTGATTGCCATATAAAGATGGCTTTATACTTGCCCCTCGGCGTCGGGCCTTGTAGGTCGCGGGCACAGCTTTATTTGACAGGAATTTGCCGTGGCGACCAACCCCCAAAGCGCGCTGACCGATTATGTGATTGCCGATATCGGCTTGGCCGGCTTCGGCCGCCGCGAAATCCAGATCGCCGAAACCGAAATGCCGGGCCTGATGG
>JAYUUE010000346.1:0-2863 GCA_043754785.1 Polymorphobacter sp.
ATCAACCAATTCCGGCTTCGTAAGCCCCTCGAGTTCCTCGCGTTTCATGGACAGGATGAATCACAGGCCGTCCAGTTTGGCAAGGGGGTGGGTAATTACGCTTCGCCTTGCGCGCTGCGAGATCAGTCAACACCCCGACACCCTCACTTTCCCAGCCGACACCCTCAAAACACCCTCACGGTGCATGTCGTTGTGTGGCGTAGCGTGGCGCAATGGGGCGCGTCAAATAAGAAAAAACCCTTGCGATTACAGGAGCTTTTCCGCGTAAGTCGTTGAGCGATTTAGGCTGCTTGGCTCCCCGGGTAGGATTCGAACCTACGACCATTCGATTAACAGTCGAATGCTCTACCGCTGAGCTACCGAGGAACAGCAAGGGGGCGGCTATAGCGACGGCATGCTGTGGCCGCAAGCGCCTTTGCGTTCAAACCGAGAATTGCTCGGCGACGATGCGATCGTCCAGCGCATAACCGGGATCGAACATCAACTGTAGCCGGATCGACTTGTCGGTAACGATGCGGACAAGATCGACATCGCGGACTTCGCGCTGATCGGCAACGGCCGACACCGGGCGCTTGCGCGCTTCGCGAATGCGAAATTCGATGACGCTGGCCTGCGGCAGCAGGGCGCCCCGCCAGCGCCGCGGGCGAAACGGGCTGAGCGGCGTCAGGGCAAGCAGGTCGGCCTGCAAAGGCAATATGGGCCCATTGGCGGACAGATTATATGCGGTCGAACCCGCCGGCGTCGCCACCAGCACGCCGTCGCAGATCAGTTCCTCCATGCGCACCTTGCCATCGATGGCGATCTCGATCTTCGCCGCCTGGCGGGTTTCGCGCAGTAGCGACACCTCGTTGATCGCCGGCGAGGTGATGGTTTCACCGCCCACGGTCTCGGCGGTCATCAGCAGCGGGTGCAAGTCGAACGTCCGCGCAGCGATGACCCGCGCCAAAAGGTCTCCATCATCAAAATCGTTCATCATGAACCCGACAGTGCCGCGATTCATCCCGAACACCGGCTTGGGGGTACTGGCCAGCAGTGCCTCGTGAAGGGTGTGCAACAGGAAACCGTCGCCGCCAAGCGCCACCACGATGTCGGCCTCGGTCACGGAGACGAAGTCATAGCGCGTTCGCAAAGCCGCCCCTGCCGCTTCGGCGGCATCGGAATCCGAAACCAGCAGCGCCAGTTTGGGGTCAGCCACCCGTCACGCTCATGTGGCGGCGCACCGCCGGCGCGGCAGCGCGGCGGTCGATGACGAAATCATGGCCCTTCGGCTTGCGGGTAATGGCTTCATCCATTGCGGCATCGAGCGCTGCATCATCGCAGCTTGCGCGGACGACGGCGCGCAGGTCCGCGACATCATCTTGCCCCAGACACATGTACAACTGCCCGGTCGCGGTCAGCCGCACGCGATTGCAGCTTTCACAAAAATTATGGCTGAGCGGCGTGATGAAGCCCAGACGTTGCCCGGTTTCACCGATGCGGACGTAACGCGCCGGGCCGCCGGTCGAATCGGGCAGGTCGTGCAGAGTCCAGCGTGTCGCCAGATCGGCACGGACCTTTGACATGGGAAGGTAATGGTCGGCGCGGTCGCTGCCGATTTCGCCCATCGGCATCGTCTCGATCATCGTGAGATCGTGGCCATGCGCGGCGGCATAAGCCAGCATCGCTTCGACTTCGCCTCCGTTGACGCCGGCCAGCGCGACCATGTTGAGCTTGACATGCAGCCCCGCCGCCTTTGCTGCGGCGATGCCGTCCAGGACCTGCGGCAATCGTCCCCAACGGGTGATCTCGGCGAATTTGTCGGCATCGAGCGTATCGAGGCTGACATTGATCCGGCGGACCCCGGCGGTATGCAGATCGCCGGCAAAGCGCTCCAGCTGCGAGCCGTTGGTGGTGAGGGTTAGCTCGTCCAGCGCGCCGGTTTTCAAGTGTCGTCCCAGTGATTTGATCAGATCCATGAGGCCCCGCCGCACCAGTGGTTCGCCGCCGGTCAGCCGCAACTTTCGCGTGCCGCGCCGAACAAAGGCCGAGGCGACCCGGTCAATTTCTTCAAGGCTGAGCACTTCGGCCCTTGGCAAAAACGTCATTGCCTCCGGCATGCAATAGATGCAGCGGAAGTCGCAGCGATCGGTTACTGAAACGCGCAGATAGGAAATTTTCCGGCCAAACGGGTCGATCAAAGGCCGAATTGGCTTTATGGACTCAAGCGGGCGCAGAGGTGCGATTGTATGGGTCATGGTCATAGTCAAAGTGGCGCTGACGGTCGGCGAAGTCCATCCCTTCAATCGATAACGCGACGCAAACCGTTAATAATCCGAGAATTCACTGGCGCGAGCATCTCAAAACGCCGCATAAATCGTTTTGCCCATGAAGGGCAGTCTGGAGCCTGTTTCGTGTCGCGCGCATCCGAGGTCGTTCTGGTGGTTTCACCGCGCTATGCCAATGATGTGGCGATGGGTGTCGAAGCAGCTGGCATGGTGCCGCGCGTCGAGCGGCTTGGCCTTGAAGCTTTGGCGCAATGTCGGGACGGCGATGTTCGTGTGGCGGTCGTCGATGCCCGCGGCGCGCTCGACCAGGGACTGGGGATTGTGCGGTTGCTGGGGCCGGAAATCAATCGGCAGCAGGGGGGCATGTTGGTGCTACTGTCGCGCAGCAATAGTGCAGACGCTGCGCTGGCATATGGTTCCGGCGCGACCAATGTGCTCGTCAGCCCGTTCAACACCGATGCCTTTGGCAATGCGCTGTGGCTAACGGCGCGCACTGCCGAACGGCTGGCGGCGCGGGTTGTCAACGATGGCGAAGCGGCAACGCGCGACGCACAGATGCGCGACGCGCTGACAGGTCTCGCGACCGGCGACCGGATGCG
>JAYUUE010000347.1:0-2862 GCA_043754785.1 Polymorphobacter sp.
TCACCCCCAGGTCGGCGCGCAGCGACCGCGTCAGCATCGCCACCGCCGGCGTCGGCATCGGCCCGACCTGGACCACGTCCATCCCCACCGAAGTGAACCCCGCGGTCAACGCCGATTCCATCATGTAACCCGAAAGCCGCGTGTCCTTGCCGATCACCACCCGGTGCTTGTGCGGCCCGCGCAGGAAGCGCTTGCCCGCCGCCTGCCCGACTTTCATGGCGATCGTCGCCGTCATCGGGGCGGAATTGGTCAGGCCCCTGATACCATCGGTGCCGAAATATTTGCGTGCCATGCGGTGCCTTTTCCCCGGAACACTCTGCCGATTTCGCCTGTCTACGCCGGCCGGCTTGGCTTGTCGAAGGCTCTGCGCGATCCACCCGGCCTCGCCTAAGGCTTGACTCGCTGGCGACTGCGCCGTCACAAACCGCTATCGCCCGGGGGGAGCTGCCAGCCATGCCAATCAATCGTCGCCTGTTCCTTGCCGGCGCCGCCGCGCTGTCGGTTCCGGCTGCCGCCCGCGCCACCATCACCGCTGGTGGCGCGACCCCCGCACAAAAGGTCGCTGTCGCCGCCATTGCCGCCTATCTCGAGGCACACCGGGCCTTCTTCGCGCTGCCTGCGATGGGCATGGTCGTCACCGATGGCGATTTCACCGCATTCATTCAGTCCGGCAACAGCGATTATGCCGACACCATTCCCCTCGCCGGCACCGAATATTGGCAAATCGGATCGATCAGCAAAAGCTTCGTCGCGCTTGTCTGCCTGCAACTCGCCGAGACGGGCAAACTCGATCTGGACGCCGATATCCGCAGCGTGCTGCCCACCGCGTCGCTGCCCCCCGGCGCCCCCTTCACCGTGCGCGGCCTGCTCGACCACACCACCGGCCTGCCTGATTTCGCCCCCGCCTGGCCCGCCGACGGCAGCCCGTTGTGGCGCGGCTTCGAACCCGGTGCCCATTGGTCCTACAGCAACACCGCATATTTCCTGCTCGGCGACATGATCGCCCGCATCGAAGGCAAACCGCTGGCGCAGGTCATCGAAGCGCGCATCACCCGCCCGCTCGGCATGTCCGACACGCGCGGCGCCATCACCTGGGCGGACAGGGACCGTCACACCGCCAGCTATGCGACGCTGCGCGCCGACCTGCCGGTGCGCCAGCGCAATGTGCTCGCCCCCGAATCATTCAAGCCGCAAACCATGGGCGCCGGGTCGGTCACTTCCACCCTGCCCGACATGGCACGCTATTTGCGCTACCTCATCGGCGTCGGGCGCGGTCAAGGCGGCAACCTCATCAGCGATGCCTCGGCAAAGGCCTGGCTCACCAACCCGGTGGTGCAGGATCCCGAAACACCCGCCGAAACCTATGGCCTGGGCCTGATGCATCGCCGCGACGATGGCCGGGCGCTGCTTCACCACACCGGCGGCATGATCAGCTTTTCTTCATCCTTCCATGTCGATGCGGCGGCCGGCACCGGCGCCTTCGCGAGTTGCGCCATCGGCGGCACCGGCTATCGCCCGCGCCTGCTCACCGCCTTCGCCGTCCGGGCGATGCGGCTGGCGCGTAAGGGCAAAGCCATCCCACCGCCGCCGATGCTGGGGCCCAAACCGGTGGACAAGCCAGGCGACTATGCCGGCACGTTCGGCGATGCAGTGGTCACCGCCAACCCGCTCGCCATCAACGGCGCCGCGCTGGAACGTAGCGGCAAAGATCAGTTCATCACCGCCCATCCGGCGTTCGAAACCTTCCCGCTGGTCTTCGTCCGCGATGCCTCGGGCTCCGTCATCGCGATCGATCACGGCCCCCGCCACCTGGTTCGCACCGGCGCCAGCGCGCCACTACCGCCCACCCCGCCGCGCCTCGCGGCGCGCGCCGGCCGCTATGAAAGCGACGACCCCTGGACCGGCGGCCTGACACTGGTAGTGCGCGGCGACGTATTGCTGGTGAATGGTACCGACGCGATCACCGAAATCGGCGATGACGTCTGGCGCGCCGCCGACCCGGCATGGTCACCCGAACGCATCGCCTTCGCCGGCTTCGTAGATGACCGCCCACAGACGCTGATCCTGTCAGGCCGCCCGCTTGAACGCCGCGATACATAATTTCCTCCCCCTGAGGGGGGAGGCGACTCGCGCCACGGTTGCGGAGGCAACATTCGTTGCGGGCGCGGCGGGTGGGGGTCGATCAGGCCTTCAACACCACACACCGATCCCGCCCCGCCAAGTCCCGCTCCACAACCCCCGTCATCCCCACCGCCAGCCCCAGCACCGCCGCGGCCTGCCTGTGCCCAATCTCCACCACCACCACGCCGCCGGTCGTTAGCAACCCCGGCAGTTGCGGCATGATCCGCCGATAATCATCGAGCCCGTCCGCCCCGGCAAACAGCGCCGAACGCGGCTCGAACCCCCGCACATCCTCCGCCAGCACGGCATCCGCCTCGACATATGGCGGATTGCACAGGATCAAGTCGAACCGCTCGCCAATGCCCGCGCCCCAATCGCCCAGCCGAAAGTCCGCCCGCGACCCGAACCCCAATCGTGCCGCATTGCTCGCCGCCACCGCCAACGCCGCCGCCGACGCATCGACTCCCAACCCGGTCGCCCCGGGCCATTCGCTCAGCGCCGCCAGCAGCAACGCGCCGCTGCCTGTCCCCAGGTCGAGCACCCGCGCCGGCGTTAAACCGCTCCGCAGTGCCGCCCCAATCGCCGCAGTTATCAACGTCTCCGAATCCGGCCGCGGGATCAGCACATCGGGCGTCACCTGCAGCTCCAGCGACCAGAACTCCCGCACCAAGGTGATATACGCCACCGGCTCATGCGCCGCCCGCCGATCCACCAGCCGCTCAAATGCCGGGGCGTCAATGT
>JAYUUE010000348.1:0-2845 GCA_043754785.1 Polymorphobacter sp.
GGATAAAGGCCCTTGCGGTGATATGTGTCGATCAGGTTCAGACCAACGCAATTATTCCGCATTCGCACCTCGCCAGGGCCCGGCGCAGGCAATTCGACATCGATCCACTCAATTACTTCAGCTCCCCCAGCTGCGGTGATCTGTGCTGTGCGTTCCATGCTCATCATGCTCCTGTCAATTCGCCCTCGACCAGTAGCACCTGACACTGTGCAAGACCATCGCGCAGCTTCTTCACTTCCGCATATTCGGGCGAGTTCCAAAATGTTCGAGCGGCTTGCTTGTCTGGCCACTCGGAAATGACCACCGATGCCCCGTTGCCGAACTCGCCTTCGAGCAATTCGACACCTGGCGCTCGCAAAACATAACGGCCGCCGAACTGCGCAACCAAAGCAGCTGCTGCTTTGCCATAACCATTAATGAATGCGTCGCGATCAGAGATTTTGGCAGATATTATCATATAAGCAGGCATACTGGTTATTTCCTATGCTGGCTGTCCATTGTTGCAAAATAGAGACAGCCACGCGGCTTCACTCAAGTCAAATTAAATTTGTCTGGACAAATTCTGTTCGGAGTGCATTCCTATGCGTTGACCGGTTGATTTATGACAATTGCTTTGAGGGGGGCTTTATGAACAAATTTGGCAAGGCGGCTTTGCTAACGGCAAGCGCAATAGTTTCATCGGCAGTGATGCTACCGAGCGTCGCGTTGGCGCAAGGTGCTGGGGAAATCGCCGGGGAAGAACAGGGCGGCATCAAAGAAATCGTTGTCACCGCGCGAAAGGTCGAAGAATCTCTCTCAGACGCGCCGGTCGCGGTATCGGTCATTACCTCGGATTCAATTGCGCAACAGGGCCTCAACTCGCTCGACGATTTCGCCAAGCAGGCAACCGGTATCAGCTTCAGCCAGGCATTCGGTAGAACCACCGACCGTCCCGTCATTCGCGGCGCATCGAATGTGCTTGCTGGCGTTCAGGCAGGTGTCGAAACCGGTGCTGCTTTCTTCGTGGACGGAGTTTACTATCAGGGTGACATCCAAGGCTTCGATCCGTCGTCGATTGAACGAGTGGAAATCGTCAAGGGGCCGCAGTCTGCACTTTATGGCCGGAATACTTATGCTGGTGCGATCAACTACATCACCAAAGATCCGTCCGAAGATTTGACGATTACCGGACGCTTGCGCGTTGCCGAACATAATGAGCGCGAGGCCGCTGCGTCCGTTTCAGCGACGTTTCTGGACGGTGGGCTCGGTATTCGCGTGGGCGGTCGGTTCTTCGAATATGGCGGAGAGTATCGCAACCAGTTGACAGGCAAAAAAGTCGGGCAGGAAGAAACAAAGTCCGCTTACGCTACGCTGACATTCAAGCCGTTCGAAGACTTCAAGATGCGTTCGCGGATCAGCTGGCAGAAGGATGATGACGGTCCGCTTGCCCTGTTCCTGCAGGGCGCTGCCGACAACAATTGTAAGCCAGGCTTTCGCTCGCCGCGTTTTCGGGCGCGATCGGGAGCCGTTCCTTTTGCGCCGGCAACGCTCAGTTCATCCAACAACAACCAGTTCTTTTGCGGTGTCATAAGGCCACAGCCCAATAATGTGCGCCTCAACACCGACCCGATGCCCATCACTATTCCGGCCTTTGCAGGGCCGCCGCCAAGCTTTGCCACTCCCGCCATCAGCGGTAATTTCGACGGAACTGCTTATGACGGCATTACCAATGAACAATTGTCGCTGACCAACATTATCGATTGGGATTTGGGCGGCTCGGGCTGGATATTGTCGAGCCTGACCGGATGGCGCGATAACAAGAATTTCTTTGGCACCGACTCTGATCACAGCGACGCCTTTGCCTATTTCAACACCAACCCGGCGATTGGCGGGTCGATACCAAACCCGCTGACAACCGAGCCGGCCTTTGCCAATACCAACCGTGACGACCAACAAGATATCAGTCAGGAAATCCGGCTATCCAGTCCCGTCGACAATCCGTTCCGGATATTGGTCGGCGGCTATTATTTTCGTCAGGAGTTCCGCTCGCAGGATATAACCTTTGCGAGTGGCACCGCTGGTCTTGGCGTCGGTCGAGATAACTCTGAATATGATACGATTGTAAACAAGGCGGTTTTCGGACTTGCCGAATATGATTTCAGCGATGCTTTCTCCGTTACCGCAGAAGTGCGCTATGCCGAAGAAACGAAGACCCAAATTTCACGCGGGGCGGGCGGCACTTCGGTATTCTGCGCCGGTGAAGCCAACAGGCTCGCGGCGTTTGGAGCGACCGGTGCGGGTAACACTTGCCGACCTAAAGCAAAGTTTACCGGTCTCGATCCGCGGATAACCGTAAATTACACGACCCCCGGCGGCACGCTGGTCTACGGTGTGTATGCAACGGGCCGCAAACCGGGCGGCTTCAACGGAACGGCTGGCGTCACCGCCACAGCGCAATCGACGTCGGGGCAGAACTTCGTCAATTATTTGCCTGAAAAATCGAAGGGCGGTGAACTCGGTATCAAGTTCGACGCGCTCGATCGCACGCTGCGCGGTTCGGTGGCGGTGTTCTATAACGAACTGACGAATGTCCAGCTGACGCAGGCTATTCCCAATCCGTCGGGCACCGGCGCGCTGACTTCGATTGTCGCCAATTCGGGCGATGCAGAAACAAAGGGTGTCGAGCTTGAATTCCAGGCAGCGCCAGCCGATGGGCTTTTGCTGACCATGGGCGTGGCCTATGTTTCGGCGAAGTTCACGCGCGGTTGCGACGCCGATCTCTTCATTCTAAATTCGGGCGGTTTGCGAACGAACTTCGACACTGGCAATCCAACCCCCGCCGGATTGGCGCTTTGTGATATTTCGG
>JAYUUE010000349.1:0-8445 GCA_043754785.1 Polymorphobacter sp.
GTGGCGAAATCGACGCCGGCGGCGCGAATGTCATGCGCGAACACCCGCCCCAGCTGATCGTCTGCAACCCGGCCGACGAACTGCGTTCTGGCGCCCAGCGCCGCCATGCCGGCAAGCGTGTTCGCGGCCGAGCCGCCGCTGATCTCGCGTCCCGGCCCCATGGCACCATATAACGCTTCGGCGGTATCGGCATCGATCAGCCGCATGACGCCCTTGGGAATGCCTTGCGCCGCAAGGAACGCTGGCTCGGCGGCGGTGATGACATCGACAAGCGCGTTGCCGATGGCAAGAACATGGTAGCGGGCGGTCATGATCGGCGGCGTGCCTCGGTGTTGTGGCGGTTGGCGCGTCCCTAGAACAACATGGCCAGCACGTCACATGCTTATTCACGCGATTGCTGTGGCCGGCGCAAAGTGGTTGCGCGCTTGGGGCCCCACAGTATCCATACGCCACGTGCTGCTTGCGTCAGTCGCCATGCCCTCTACACTCGCGTCATGATCAAGCGCTTCTCGCTGTTGCTTCCCGCGCTCGTTCTCGCCGCTTGCGCCGTAACCCCGGCACCCGTTGCCGAGCCGCCGGCACCACCGCCACCCGGGCTCGCGCGGTTGATCGGCCTTGACGCAGCCGGGGTGACAAAACTGCTCGGGGCCGCATCGCTCGATCGCAGCGACGGCCCGGCGCGCGAGCTTCAGTTCGTCCGCCCACCCTGTGTTCTCGACGTATTCCTCTATCCACCAACGCCGGGCGCGCCTGTTCACGTCCGCACCGCAGCCGCGCGCAAGCCTGACGGCAGTCACATCGATCCAGGCACCTGCCTGGCGCTGATCGTTCCAGCCAAATAACGCCGGCCAAATGTCGCCCGATCGCCTGTTTGAAGCGTTCAGCAGCTTCGTTCTCATCGGCTGGCTGGCTTTGTTGCTGGCGCCGCTTCGGCGCAGCCTGACGGTCAATATCGCGCGCTGGGTCACCGCCATCCTTTGCGGCGGCTATGTCGTGATGCTGGCAACCGGCCTTGCCGTGGGCCCCGGTCCACCACCCGGAGCCGGTTTCGATACGCTCGCCGGCGTCCGCCTGCTGCTTTCGACGCGCGAAGCACTGCTCGCCGGCTGGGTGCATTATCTGGCCTTCGACCTGTTCATCGGTGCCTGGCAAGTCGAGGATGCGCCCGCCGCGCGCATTCCGCACTGGCTGCTTCTGCCGTGTCTGGTGCTGACCTTTCTCGCCGGACCGGTGGGATTGCTGCTCTATCTCATCCTAAAGGCTGCACGCCGGTGACAAACTGCGCCGGCGCCACCATAACGCGGTGATGACTGTTCCCTCCCCCTGTACCAACGTCTGCCACATCGATTCCCGCACCGGCTGGTGCGAAGGCTGTCACCGTAGTGTCGATGAAATAACTCGCTGGCCGCTCGCCACCGACGCCGAACGCCTGGCGATCCTGGGCGAACTGCCGTCGCGCCATCCGCGCAAGCGTCTTGGGGTGCGCTGGTGATCCTCTCCGTCCTCGACCAGACGCCTATCTCCGCCGGCACCACGCCAGCGGCGGCGCTGGCCAATTCGATCGATCTTGCCCGTCACTGCGAAGCGCTTGGCTATAATCGTTACTGGCTGGCGGAGCACCATGCGTCGCCAGCGCTGGCCGGCAGTGCGCCGGAGATTCTCATCGGCGCCATCGCTGCGGCCACCACCCGGATGCGCATCGGCTCGGGCGGCGTCATGCTGCCGCATTATTCGCCGCTCAAGGTGGCGGAAACCTTCAGCCTGCTCGCCGGGCTTTACCCCGGCCGCATCGATCTTGGCCTCGGCCGCGCCCCGGGCAGTGACCAGCGCACCGCCATTGCCCTGCAGCAGGACCGCCGCCAGCGCGCCCCGAACGATTTTCCGGTGCAATTGGCGGAGTTGATCGGCTATCTCGAAGACAGCCTGCCCGCCGATCACCCGTTCGCGCCCTATGCTCGCACTTTGCCCGGGCTGCCTGAGGCGCCCGAAGCATGGGTACTCGGCTCGTCGCCTGACAGCGCCGCTTTCGCGGGCGACCTCGGCTTGCCCTATTGCTTTGCCGATTTCATCAATGCGCGTCAGGGCGCCATCGCCGCCGATTATCGGCAACGATTCATGCCGCGACGCGCTGGGGACACCCCGCGCGTTGCGGTCGCCATATGGACCGTCGCCGCCGACAGCGATGCGCAAGCCGAACGTCTTGCAGCGCCGGCGCGGATGATGTTCGCGCATTTGCTCACCGGCCGCTCCATCGCCGTCCCCGACGTCGATACCGCGCTAGCGTGGCTGGCCGACCACCCCGAACTGGCGCAGGGCCGCGCCGGGCGCC
This sequence comes from Polymorphobacter sp., assembly GCA_043754785.1. GTDB lineage: Bacteria > Pseudomonadota > Alphaproteobacteria > Sphingomonadales > Sphingomonadaceae > Sandarakinorhabdus. The sequence goes on from JAYUUE010000349.1 coordinate 2,330, forward strand.
GGGTGGTCGCCGGCTCGCCGGAAACCGTCCGCGCCGGCCTCACCGAAGCCGCTGCCGAATACCGCGCCGATGAAGTGATACTGGTCAATATTCTCTACGACCATGCGGCGCGCAAGGACAGCTATACACTGGCAATGGCGGCGATGGCCGGGCTTGCTGTTGCGGCCTGAAACCGGGCTTGACAGTTCGCCCGCGCGCCCGCTGTAGCATTGCTGCACTGCAACGTGAGCTGGGAACGCTGTGACCAATCCCAAATTCATAATGAAAAGGGTTTTGGCCATTGCCTTGGGCGGCGGCCATTTCGTCCAGCTGTTGCGCTTGGCGCCAGCTTGGGAGGGGCATGACGTGACCTATGCCACCGTTCACGCCGAATCTGCCTTCGATGTCGCGCCGGCAAGGCTGCTGACCTTCCGCGACGTGTCGCGCGCCGATTGGTGGCGGCTGCCGCTCGCTGCCTGGGATGCGGCGCGTATTTTGCTCCGTGTACGCCCGCAGGTCATCGTCACCACCGGGGCATTGCCGCCGTTGGTGCTGCTGGCGCTGGCCAAGCCATTTGGAATCCGCACCCTCTGGGTGGACAGCATCGCCAATTCCGAAGTCCTGTCCGGCTCTGGCCGCCACGCCGGCAAGGTCGCCAGCGCCGTCCTCACGCAATGGCCGCAGCTGCCGCAGCCCGGCGTCGAGCATTGGGGCAGCGTTTTGTGAGTCGCCAGGAATCGGGAATTTTTGTCTCCGTCGGCTTGATGATGCCGTTCGATCGACTGACCCAGGCCATGGACGAATGGGCTGCTGCCCACCCCGATGTGCCGGTCGAAATCCAGATCGGCCGCGGCAAATACGAACCCCGCCATGCTAGCTTCGTCCGCATGGTTCCCGTCGCCGAATATCGGCAGCGCGTCGCCGCCGCCCGGCTGTTCGTCGCCCATGCCGGTATGGGTTCAATCATCTCCGCCATCGAGGCTGGCAAGCCGCTTCTGATGCTGCCGCGTTTGCAGGCGCAAGGGGAGCATAACACCCATCACCAGCTTGCCACCGCCGCCAGTATCGGCGCCCGCCCCGGCCTGCATGTTGCCGCCGATGTCGATGACCTGAGGGCCCGCGCCACGGCGCTGCTTGTAGACTCTGGCGCGCCGCCGGCGCCGATTTCGCGTTATGCCGAACCGGCTTTCACCGATCGCATCCGCGCCTTCATTGAGGCCCCATGAAACCGATATGACCATTATTGCCATCGAACCCGGCGCGACGCCAACCCAGTTCAAACTGCTTGTCACGCCGCAACTCTGCGTCGGCAATCCGGACAATCTGTTTCTGTTCGGCGGTGCCGGCATGGCGGCCGGACTCGCTGCAATCGAAACCGCCACCGGCCGGCCAACGGTTTGGGCGGCGGCGCAATATCTGTCCTACGCGCGTCCCGGCAAAACCCTGACGCTCGAGGTAAAAGTCCCGGTCAGCGGCAAATACACCAGCCAGGCCCGCGTCATCGTCTCCGACGGCGACGATGAAATTCTGACCGTCAATGCCGCACTCGGCGCCCGGCCGGGCGCCCCCGAGGAACAATGGGCGATGTTGCCGGACGTTCCACCACCGGAAGGCTGCCCACTCATGGACTATAACTGGGTGCGCCGCGAAGACGATATCAACGCTGTCTTCGAAAAGCGCGTCGCCGCCGGCCGATTCGGCGGATTGCGGTCCGAAGGTGGCCGCAGCCCCGATGGCGTCGCGCGCCTGTGGCTGCGGATGGCCGAGCCGGCCCAGCCCGTTGATCGCATCGCGCTGGCGGTGATGGCGGACTTCCTGCCCTCGGGCATCGGCAACGCGCTCGGCACGGCGGCGGGCGGCAACAGCCTCGACAACACCATCCGCTTCGCCCGCACCGTTCCCACCGAATGGGTGCTCGCCGATCTGCGCATCCACGCGGCGTCGCAGGGCTTTGTCCACGGCCGGGTTCACCTGTTCGCCCAAAGCGGCGAGCTGCTGGCCACGGCGAGCCAATCGATGATCTTGCGCGTGCACTGACCTCTTTCTCCCTCCACGCTCTACCGGCTTCACCGGTGGGGGGAGGGAGCAGACGGGTGGCCGCAGACCGCTCCCTTTGACCAGCTTGCTCGTCAATCCAGCCGCGTTACGATATCCCATGATAATCCGTCTCTTGCCCCTGCTGCTCCTCGCCGCCACCTCCACCGCCGCCCCGATCGCCTCTCTCACCACCATCGCCGACAACGCCAAACTCGCAGCGACGCTCGATTGGGACGATACTCAGGACTTTGATTTCGCGCAGCGCGGCTTCATCGCCACCCGCGCCGATCCGATCATCCGCGACGCCCATGGCGCCGTCATCCGCGACCTGTCCGAAGACGCGCAGTTCACCGGACCTGCCCCCGCCACCGTCAATCCCAGCCTGTGGCGTAATGCGACGCTGCTGGCGAAACACGGGCTGTTCAAGGTGCAGGACGGCATCTGGCAGGTCCGCGGCTTCGACCTGTCGAACATGACCATCATCGCCGGCAAGACCGGCTGGATCATCATCGATCCTTTAACGACCTCCGAGATCGCCGCCGCCGCGCTCGCGCTGGTCAATGAACGGCTCGGCAGCCGCCCGGTCACCGGCGTCATATACACCCACAGCCACGGCGACCATTTCGGCGGTTCCGCCGGCGTCGTCGCCATCGCCGATGCCGTGTCCGGCAAGGTCCCCGTCATCGCACCCGCCGGTTTCATGGCGGAGGCGGTTTCCGAAAACGTCATCGCCGGCCCAGCGATGGCGCGCCGCGCCGATTACATGTTCGGCTGGCTGCTGCCGAGGAACGCCGTCGGTCATATTTCCTCAGGCCTCGGCCCCACGCGGGCGCGGGGAACTGTCACTTTGGTGCCGCCCAACGACAGCATCGCCAAAACCGGCGACACCCGCACCATCGATGGCGTGCGCTTCGAATTCCAGCTGACGCCCGGCACCGAAGCGCCGGCGGAAATGAACTTTTATCTGCCCGACATGAAGGCGCTGTGCATGGCCGAAAACGCCAATGGCGCCATGCACAACCTGCTGACGCCGCGCGGGGCCCAGGTGCGCGATGCGCGCAGCTGGGCGGACTATCTGCTCGAATCGCGGCGGCGCTATGCCGAGCAATCCGACGTGGTGTTCACCTCGCACTTCTGGCCGCGCTGGGGGTCGGCGGAGATTTCGCGCTATCTGCTCCTCCACGCCCAAGCCTATGCTTTCGTCCATAACGAAAGCGTGCGGATGATGAACAACGGCCGCAACGCCGTCGAAATCGGCGAGGCCATCGCTTTGCCGGCGCCGCTGGGGCGCGCGTGGTTCAATCGCCCCAACTATGGCTCGCTGAAGTTCAACGCCCGCGCGGTGTATCAGCGTTACCTCGGCGCCTTTGACGGTGATCCGGTCAACCTTGACCCGCTGCCGCGTACCGAACTGGCGACTCGCACCGTCGCGGCGATGGGCGGGTCGAAGAAGGTGCTGGCGCTCGCTGCGGCCGCCGCCGCCAAGGGCGATGACCGCTGGGCGGCGACCCTGCTCGGCCATCTGGTCCGCGCCGACCCGGCAAACTTGGGCGCGAAGGAGGCGCTCGCGCAAAGCTTCGAGCAGCTTGCTTTTCGAGCCGAAGCATCGCCGTGGCGGGACTTTTATCTGTCTGGCGCGCGCGAACTGCGCGAAGGGGTTCAGTCGCCGCCGCAACCCGCTTCCAACACCATCGCGGGCAACTTGCAGGTCGCCAGCCTGCTCGACACGATGAGTGTCCGCGTCATTCCCGAACGTGCATCCGGCGCGCCGTTCACCGTCGCCTTCGTGATCCCGGACGCGAAGGAACGCCACTTCGTCACCATCGCCAACGGCGTCATGCTCCACGAACAAGGCGTCGCCGATCCTGCCGATGCAACGCTCATCGTCCCACGCCTGGCGCTTATCGGCATGGTTGGCGGGCGCTTGAAGGCGATGGACCTGCTTCAGGCGGGCACACTGAAGATCGAAGGTGACCCGGCGATACTGCAACGCTTCCTCGGCCTGTTCGAACCGCCGCGTGCGGGGTTTCCGCTGGTGACGCCATAGGGCAAATTCCATAACATCGCTGCAAAAAGGGTGTCTGTCGTGAGCACCCCGACCATCAAAGGACCGTTCGGCCTGTCGCCATTGGCCCCCAGGCGGTGTTGGCGGTGGCCAAGCTGGCGCACATCGACGAGCCCTGCTTCTTCGCCGCGCCGATCCTAGTGGCCGCTATGCTGTCCGCTGTCCATCATGCCGAAGTCATCGCTCACCGCATCGGTGAACCATATGGCATGCTGGTTCTCGGCATCGCCGTCACCACCATCAGGAAGGTCCTCCCAAATGTCACCAGCACGCCGGGGCACAATTATTCCAACGCTCAGCTGGCGTTTGTCGCTGCAGTCCCGCCACCGCTTTACCTGACCTTCGCAGGCATTCGTTAAGCGGCCGCGCTCAAAACCGCGTCCGCAATGCCACTTCAATCGCCGGATACAGTTTTGATGTTCCCGGCGTATCGGGCGCATCCTCCTGCAACCGCGCCTCGATGCGAATGTCCCCCACCCGCGTCGGCACCTCGGCGCCGACGGTGTAAACCTGGATGGTTTCGGCGCTGCTTGAAATCGGATTGCGCGGCGGGGACCCGGCAAAGCGCGCCGCCGTGACATTGAGGTCGATCTGGCGGAATCCGGCGTAATAACGCCGGTTGCGCGTATCAGTGGCGCTGCCGCTGACCGTCAGCACCCGCGAATCCCCCCCCAGCGAATAGCCGATGGGCCGGCGTCTGTAGGTGAAGCCGCTAGTATATATGAAGTTGTTGTAGAGCACGCCCGGCGCTGAATTGCCGCCGAAGAGTTTGGACCCCAACGTGTCGGTATATTCGACAAAGCCCGACCACATGGCGCCGCGATTGCCGATCGGTCCACCCAGTTGAACGCCGCCCAACCGGGCATAATGCGCCAGCGCCAAATTCTTGCGGTCCTCGGCGATCCCCTCGAAATAGACTTTGGTGGTGACCTGGCCGACCATGCGCGCATAGCTGATGTCGAACCCCGCCAACTGGTTGCCGGGATCGTTGCCCAGATTAGCCCCAAATTGGTTGGTGTCGGCGTTGCCCAGCCCGAACCAGGCCCGGCCGAAGCTGCCCGCATTGCAAAGCCGACCGCTGCCGCACATCTGGATCGCGCGCTGCAAACCGATTTCGAGGCCCTTCACCGGTTCGAACCCCACCCGCATCCCCATGACCAGCGGGTTGCGATGATCCCGTCGCTCATCGAGAATGCCGGCAAATGCTTCGACCTTGACCGGTCCCAGCAATCGCAGGACGGGCACGTTGAGCGGATCGGGCGACAGTCGTCTGATCCCGACTTTGGGAAACGGCCGTGCGCTGTTGGAAAACAACAAGGTGCCATCGTTTCCCGGCCCGAACCACAGTTCGGTGAAGCCGGCATAGACCGCCCAGTTGCCGGACTTGATCGCGACATAACCCGGTTCGAAATGATAATCGGCGCCCGGCTGGCCGGGACGATAACCAGCGCCATAGCTGACAAAGAACGCGCCGGTGTCGATCTCGCCATGATAAAGCGCATCGAAGTGTTCGCGCGTGCCACCGCCAAAATCACGGACCAGCTGTGTGCGGTTGGTGGCGGCCACGGTGATTTGCTTTGACGATGTCAGCCGCGCCCGATCAGACAGCGCCCGTACCCTCGCCAAAGCCGCGGCCAAGTGTGGCGCCAGCGGCACATCGCCGATGCTGTCGATGCCATTGTCGATCTGCGCCCATGGCAGCGGCCAGCTGTTGACCGGCCCGCGGATGATCCCGGCGCTTTTCAGAATTTCGACATCCATCCGCAGCTGCCGATCGCCGACATCCGCCCATGGCGCCGCCATCACCGGCTGGGCGATCAGTGTCAGCGCGAGTGGCGCCGTCGTCAATATCCGCCGCACCACGCGCCAACCGCCCATGACCGCGGCCATATCAGCGCGATTTGGGCAGCGCCAGCACTACAATTCCCCGATACGCCCAATGCACGCAGTTCGGCGGTCGACGATTTCGTGTGGCGAGCGCAGGTCTGCCTGCTAAAGACAGATTAATCTGCGGTGGGAGCTTCATGACCTTGCT
>JAYUUE010000350.1:0-2836 GCA_043754785.1 Polymorphobacter sp.
ACGCGCGTGATGAGTTTGAAAACGCGGTTTTCGAACCTCGGCAACATCCTCGACGATGGTGCGACGCAGGAAGGCGTCATGGTCTTTGATTCGCCGATCATGACCAACAATGGCTGGCAAGTGCTCAAAACGCATTTTCGCCGCCAGGTCGCCGAAATCGACTGCACCTTCGACGTTGCAGGGGGTCCTGAAGCCTTGCGCGCCGCCATCGCACGGGTACGGTCCGAGGCCGAAATTGCCGTGCGCTCGGGCAAGAGCCAGCTGTTTCTGACGGATGAGAACCAGTCGACGACACGCGCCGGTATCACCATGATCCTGGCGACCGCCGGCGTTCACACGCATCTGGTGAGGAAGGGCCTGCGGACCTTCGCCTCGATCAATGTCCGCTCATCGGAAGCGCTCGACACCCATTATTTCGCGGTGCTGATCGGCGTTGGTGCCACCACGGTCAATGCCTATCTGGCGCAGGAAGCCATCGCCGACCGCTATGACCGGGGGCTGTTCGGCGCGCTGAGCTATGAAGACTGCGTCCAGCGCTATAAAAAAGCCATCGAGGATGGCCTGCTCAAGATCATGGCGAAGATGGGCATCGCGGTCGTATCGTCGTATCGCGGCGGCTATAACTTCGAAGCTGTTGGCCTGAGCCGGGCGCTGTGCAATGATTTTTTCCCCGGCATGCCGGCAAAAATCTCCGGCGAAGGCTTTGAGTCGCTGTTCATCAATGCCCAGATGCGCCACGAAGCGGCGTTTGACGAAGACGTCATCGCGCTGCCCATCGGCGGGCTCTACCGCTATCGCTTCAATTCCGAAGCTCATGCTTATCAGGCGAACCTCATCCACCTGCTGCAAACCGCTGTGGCGCGGGACAGCTACTCCGACTATCAAAAGTTCAGCCGCGCCGTCCGCGACCAGCCGCCGATTGCGCTGCGCGACCTGCTCGACTTCGTCGATGACACCGTGCCGGTGCCCATCGAATCGGTTGAATCGCAAACCGAAATCCGCAAGCGCTTCGTCACCCCGGGGATGAGCCTGGGCGCGCTATCGCCCGAGGCGCACGAGACACTGGCCATCGCCATGAACCGCATCGGCGCCAAGGCGGTCAGCGGCGAAGGCGGCGAGGACCCAGCGCGCTTTCAACCTTATGCCAATGGCGACAACGCCAATTCGGTGATCAAGCAGATCGCCAGCGGGCGTTTCGGCGTAACCGCCGAATATCTGAATGCCTGCGACGAAATCGAAATCAAGGTCGCGCAAGGCGCCAAGCCCGGCGAAGGCGGCCAGTTGCCCGGGTTCAAGGTCACCGACCTGATCGCCCGGCTGCGCCATTCGACTCCCGGCGTCACGCTGATATCCCCGCCGCCGCACCACGACATCTATTCGATCGAGGACCTGGCGCAGCTGATTTACGACCTGAAGCAGATCAACCCGCGCGCCCGGGTTTGTGTCAAGCTGGTCAGCAGCGCCGGCATCGGCACTGTCGCGGCCGGCGTCGCCAAGGCGCACGCCGACGCCATCCTGATCTCCGGCCATGTCGGCGGCACCGCTGCCAGCCCGCAAACCAGCATCAAATATGCCGGCACGCCTTGGGAAATGGGACTGTCCGAAGTCAATCAGGTGCTGACGCTGAATGGCCTGCGGCACCGGGTGAAGCTGCGCACCGATGGCGGTTTGAAGACCGGCCGCGACATCGTGATTGCAGCGATTCTGGGCGCCGAGGAGTTCGGCATCGGCACGCTCAGCCTCGTCGCCATGGGCTGCATCATGGTCCGCCAATGCCATTCCAACACCTGCCCGGTCGGCGTCTGCTCGCAGGACGATGCCTTGCGCGCCAAGTTCGACGGCACGCCGGAAAAGGTCATCAACCTGATGAGCTTCATCGCCGAGGAAGTCCGCGAAATCCTGGCGCGGCTCGGTGTCCGTTCGCTCGATGAGGTGATCGGCCGCACCGAGTTGCTCCACCAAGTCAACCGCGGCGCGGAGCATCTCGACGACCTTGATTTGAACCCTATCCTCGCCAAGGTCGATGCCCCCGATCACATGCGCCGCTTCGGCATTGCCGGGCACCGCAACGAAGTTCCCGACAGCCTCGACGCGGAAATGATCACCGAATGCGGGCGGCTGTTCGAACGCGGTGAAAAGCTTCAGCTGACCTATACGGTGCGTAATACCCACCGCGCCGTCGGCACACGCCTGGCGGGCGAAATCACCCGCCGCTTCGGCATGGCGGCTCTGGCGCCCGGCCATGTCCATATCCGGCTGCGCGGATCGGCGGGCCAAAGCCTGGGGGCCTTTGCAGTGCAGGGCATGAAGTTGGAGGTGTTCGGCGAAGCCAATGACTATGTCGGGAAGGGCCTGTCGGGGGCCACCATCGTCGTGCGCCAACTGGTGTCTTCGGTGCTGCCCAGCCAGACCAACGCCATCATCGGCAACACCGTGCTCTATGGCGCGACCGCCGGGAAGTTGTTCGCGGCCGGCCGCGCCGGGGAACGCTTTGCGGTGCGCAACAGCGGCGCCAGGGTTGTCGTGGAAGGCTGCGGCGCCAATGGCTGCGAATATATGACCGGCGGCGTCGCGGTTGTGCTAGGCGAAACCGGCGACAATTTCGCCGCCGGGATGAGCGGCGGCATGGCGTTCGTCTATGACGCCGACGACAGCTTTGCCGAGCGTATCAACCGCGACACAGTCGTCGTCGGCCGCCTCGCCAGCGCGCACTGGGAAGGCGTGGTGCATGGCCTGATCGCCGAACACGCCGCCGAAACCGGCTCCAAATGGTCGGCCGGCTTGCTCGCCGAATGGGACCGGGTGCGGACACGCATCTGGCAGGTCTGCCCGAAGG